>DBGFJU010000103.1:0-2140 GCA_048529485.1 Collinsella aerofaciens
GGGGGTGCGTGGGGCGAATGGCGTGCGCATAGGCGTCTGCTGCCATTTGGGAGACCTTGGTGGCCTGCGCCTTGGTGAGCTCAACGTTGGTGACGATGCAGCTGATGGTGGTGTTGGTGCGGTCGAGTGGCATTTGCATGGAGCCGGCGGCGGCAAAGGCTGCGAGCTCCATGTCGACGATCTGGTCGCTATCGGCTGCGGCGCGCATGCCAGCGACCCATTCACCGGTGAAGGGGTCGACGATATTGCCGCAGGCGTTGACCGAGACCGCGGCACCCACCTTAACAGGGCCGAGTGCCACGGCGGCAGCGCCTAGGCCGGCCTTCATACAGGTGGCGGGGCCCATGAGCTTGCCCACGGTGGCACCGGTGCCGGCACCTACATTGCCCTGCTCGAGCATGGTGGGGGTGTTGTCGAGCGCCTCGCGCACGGCGGAGATGCCAGCCTCAATGTCGGGGCGTACGGTGGGGTCGCCAAACGCGAGGTCGAAGATGCAGCTAGAGCACACGATGGGCACCTGAGTGGGGCCGACGGGAAGGCCGATGCCGCGGCTCTCGAGCTCGCGGGCGACGCCGCTTGCGGCCTCCAGACCAAAGGCCGATCCACCCGAAAGGCAGACGGCGTGGACCTTGTCCACGGTGTTCTCGGGACGCAGCAGGTCGGTTTCGCGCGATGCCGGTGCACCGCCGCGAACGTCAACACCGCCGGTGGCGCCCTCGGGTGCCACGATTACGGTGCAACCGGTGCCGGCCTCCTCGTCCGTATAGTTGCCAAAGCAAAAGCCATCGACATCGCAAACGTCAATGGCCTCAAGCAGTGTATCCATGTTTTACTCCTATCGGTTTTCCGCCGGGCCTTATGCCCGGTCGGGATCCGTACGGTACGCCGAAATTGTAGGCGCTGGGGGATACCCAGCGCCAGATGCAATTACGATAGTTTTTGAATCGCACGCGCGACGCGAGCGATGGGCAGGCCCACCACGTTGTAGAAGTCGCCCGAAATATCATGCACGAGCATGCGCCCGCCGACGCCCTGGATGCCGTAGGCGCCTGCCTTGTCCATGGGCTCGCCCGAGGCGACGTAGCGCTCAATCTGCTCGTCGGTGAGCTCATAGAACGTCACGTCGGTCACATCGACAAACGACAGGCTCTCGGCGGCGTGCGGGGCTGTGACGTCTCCGGCTCTAACGATGCAGACGCCGGTTGCGACCTGGTGCGTGCGCCCCGAGAGCTCGTGGAGCATGGTGCGGGCTTCGTCCTCGTTTGCCGGCTTACCCAAAATCTTGCCATCGAAGGTGACGATGGTGTCGGCTGCGATGGTCAGCTCATTGGGCTCGGCGTGCTCGGCGGCAACGGCGGCAGCCTTAGCGCGAGCTAAGCGCTCGACAAGCGTAAGCGGGGTCTCGTCATCAAAAGGAGTCTCGTCGATGTCAGCGGGAATGACGCGGATGTCGTAGCCCGCTTCGCGCATCAACTCGATGCGGCGCGGTGATTGCGAAGCCAAAATCATAGCTGAATGCCCTCTGCAACCTTCTCGACAGCCTTGTCGCCGGCGAGCGTACGCAGCAGCTCAAGCGCAAAGGGGAGCGACTGGGCCATGCCGCTGGCGGTGATGATGTTGCCGTCGTGCGTGACCTTGTCGCCGGTATAGGCGCCCTCGGGGAAACTCTTCTCAAAGCCGGGGAAGCACGTGGCGTGGCGTCCCTCGAGCAGGTCAAGCTCGCCCAAGATAAAGGGGGCGGCGCAGATGGCGGCAACATGCTTGGTCGCGGCGAACTCGCAGACTACGTCACAGACGCGCTGGTCGGCGCGCAGGTTGGTGGCGCCGGGCAGACCGCCGGGCAGCACGACGCAGTCGTACTCGTCAAAGTTAATCTCGTCAAAGAGTGCGTCGCAAGTTACGGGAATCTGCAGCGAGCTTACGACCTCGCGCGTGGGCATGATCGAGACGAGCGTGGCGCGCACGCCGCCGCGACGCATGACATCGACCATGGTCAGGCATTCAATCGTTTCAAAGCCATCGGCGGCAAGAACGGCAACGCTGGGCATAAGGGTTCCTTTCAAAAAGCGGCATACAATTAGCCGTCTTATACCCCGACTACCCCCACTTGCCACGCACCATTCCCCAATGATTTTTTGGG
>DBGFJU010000104.1:0-5277 GCA_048529485.1 Collinsella aerofaciens
GATGGTGTCGCAGGAAGCCTGGTCCATGAACAGCGGGTTCACGGGCATGCAGAGCTTGTAGACCTTCATCTTGCGGCCCTTGGCGTCGACGGCGTTGGAGAGGGTCTCGTAGGCAGCGTGGCACTGCTCGTAGAACGGATACTCGGGATCGTCGGTCCAAATGCAGGCCATGACGCCCGGCGCGATGAACGTGGCGACGTCGTCGATGTGGACGTTGGTCTCCTCGGGGTCGATGCCCTCCTTGACCCAGATGACCTTCTCGACACCCAGGTAATCCTTGAGGTGCTCGTCCATGTAGGCGCGAAGCTCCTCGCTCCAGGGCTCAAACTTCTTGCGGTACTTGGGCCAGATGGACTCGGGATCCTCTTCCTCCTCCAGAACCGCAGAGCAGGTGCGGCCCGGGGAAAGCAGGCACTGGTCGGTCACGACAAGGGTGCCCTCGCCGTCGACGGTGATGGAGCCGCCCTCGAGGATCATGTCGTCGGGACGATAGCGGCGGCAGCCGGAGAGCTCAGCCATCTTGAGGGCGATCTGCTCGTCCTTGTCCCACGGGAAGTACAGGCCGTCGACGAGGCCGCCGTAGGCGTTGAAGTGCCAGTGGTTGGCGCGCTTCTCGCCCTTGCCGTTGATGACGTAGGTGGCGGCAGTGTCGCGGAACCAGGCGTCGTCGGTGGTCATCTCGATGACGGTGACGTTCTCGTCGTTCTCGAAGACGGCCTTGCAGTTGGCGTAGTCGACCTGGTTGGCGCACATATAGACCGGGGTGAACTCGGAGATGGCGCGGGCGATGGCGGCATACTGCTTCTGGGCCGGCTTGGCGCCGTGGGCCCAGGTGTCGGTGCGGTGGGGCCAGCCCATCCACACGCGATCCTGCGGGGCGAACTCGGCGGGCATGAAGAAGCCGTCGGCCTTGGGGGTGGACTCGGACTCGGTGATCGTACGCATAAGATTTCCTCCAAATCGAACGATCGCTTGCTGCGGGCGGGTTACCCGCAGCCTAAAACCAAGAGATGGTAGGCGCCCGTTCCCCGGCAAAGGTCGGGGCGCCCGGTGCCGGTTTTCACGGAATCGCACCGGCAAGCGACGACGTAACCAAGTGCGCGGAGACAAAACGCACGAAGGATACGGAAGAGAGATTGGGGTGGGCGGTGGTTACCGGAGCTATCGCTCACACCCACCCCGGGGGAATGGTTAGCAAACCTGTCGCTTGGACACGCCTCCGAAGAGGCTAGAGTGCCCGGAGTCGGGAGCGACAAGCCCGACGAAGCGCGCGTTGGTACACGAGGAGGGTTGGAGCCCCAGAACCGGGTGCTCTAGTTCTCCTCGGCCTCGGCGGCCTCCTCAGCGAGACGCTGGGCTGCGAGCTCAGGGGTCAGACCCTTGTACTCGGTCTCGCGGCCCTTAGCGCTGACGACGCGGACGACCTCGCCGATGAGCACGAGCACGATGAAGATAACGATCATCGGGACCTTGTCGCCAATTTCAGCAGCGGAGAACGGGATCAGCGTGGCAACGATGGCAAGAACCAGCTCGATGCAGGGGATGGCCAGCATGACCTTCATCATGGCGCCCTTAAACGGGAACGTGAAGATGCGCTCACGGTTGGGGTCGTTCTTACGAAGGTTGAGGAACGCCGGGAACATCGGGATGTAGGTCAACAGCAGGAAGACGACAGAGGTGCCAAAGAGCATCCAGAAGACACCGTTGGAGATGGCGTCGATGGGAACGAGCTGCAGGCACAGCACCAGGGAGGCAACGACAGCGTTGACCAGGTTGGCGCCGTTGGGCATGTCGTCATCCGAGATCATCGAGGCGAAGACCTTGGGCATGTTGCCGTGCTCGGCAGCGTAACGAGCAACGGAGTTAACGCCGAAGGACCAAGCGGCCATATTGGCGAACAGGGTGATCAGGAAGGCGATGCAGATGACCTTAAAGATCATGGAGTCGCCCACCATGGTCTGGACTGCGACGATCATGCCGTAGTCGGGATCGATGGAGTCGGCCGGCACGGCGGCGCCGATGCCAAAGCCAGCGAACAGGTAGATCACGGCGATGGACAGGCCACCGACGATGATAGCCTTGGGGATATCGCGAGCGGGATCGGCCATGTCGTCGGTCATGGTGCAGATGACCTCGAAGCCCATGAAGTTAAAGATGATGATCGACAGGTAGCCGAGAGCGTTCGTGTTGGTGAGCTCGGGCAGGAAGGTGGCAGCGGACATGTCGTTCGCAAAACCGTTCTCCATGGCATACCAAATGCCCAAAGCGCCAACGATAACGGCAACGGCGACCTTGATGATGGCGCCACCGTTAAGGACCCACTCGGAGTCGGCCGCCTTGGAGCGGCCCATGATGTAGACGATCCACACAAAGGCAAGATCGATACCCATCTTGGCGATCAAGTTGAACTCGACGCCAAAGACCATGCCCAAAATGTCGGGGAACATGGTAGCCAGCGAGGCGATCCACAGCGGGTAGTTGACCCAGTAGTAGTACGAGATGCGGGCGCCCCATTTGTCGCCCAGGCCATCGCGTACCCAGTCGTAAATGCCGCCCTCGCCGTCATAGGTGGTACCGAGCTCGGCGACAACCATGCCGTAGGGAAGCAGGAAGGTCAGGATCAGGAAGATCCACCAGAAGAACTGCTGGTTGCCAATGGCAGCAGCAGGAGCGGCGGCCTCGCAAACGAAGACGACGCAGATGATGGTCGAAATGACCGTCAAGAAGGAAAGCTTTTTCTTTCCGTCGCTCATGATGAGCTCCTTCGCTCAGTCTTGGACAGATCCGAGGCCCTAAGGTATTAAGGCAATTGCTTGGGCCTCGGTGAGCGGGCGACAGGAGACGAGCATCCGCCGCCCGCAAACGTGCTTTTAGAAGCCTTGAGGCTTAGATCTGCTCGAGAGCCTCGAGAGCGGCGTGGAGCTCAGCCTTGGCGGAGTACTCGACACCCTCGTCGTTGAGCGGGGTGCGCTTGCCCAGGGCGGCAAGGAGAGCACGGATGGAGTGCTTGCGGTTCTCGGCCTCGACCCAGCACAGGGAGCGCTCGGGATCGTCCATGACTTCGTCGACGACCTCCTCGTTGCGGGTGGCCGGCAGGCAGTGCATGAACTTGGAGTTGGGGCCGGCAAAGTTCATCATGTCCATGGTGACCTGATACTTGGGATAGAACACGTCCATGTAGTTCTCGCCCGAGACCTCCTCGTCGTACAGGCCATACCACACGTCGGTGTAGATGAAGTCGGCGCCCTTGATGCACTCGATGTCGTCGGAGATGACGACAGAGCCGCCGGAGACCTTGCAGTTCTCCCCGGCGATGGCCATCATCTGCTTGCCGAACTCGGCGCGCTCCTCGACGGTGCCAACGTGCAGGCCGCCGTCGGGGATCTGGTGGCCCTTAGGTCCAAACTGGACAAACTTCATGCCGACCTTGGAGGCGATGAACATGAGGGAGACGCAGACCTGGGTGGCGTCGCCGATGAAGGCCAGGGTGCAGTCCTCGATCTTCTTGCCCTCGGGGAGGTTCTCGAGCATGGTCATGAGGTCGCCCATCTCCTGCGTGGGATGGTTGAACTCGGACATGCCGTTGATGACGGGCACAGCGGAGCCCTCGGCGAGGCCGACGACGTCCTTGTGACGGTCAACGCGAGCCATCATGATGTCGAGCAGCGAGCCCATAACGCGAGCGGTGTCGCCCAGGGACTCGTGACCGCCGAGCTGGATGGTGCCAGGGCCATAGAACTGAGCATGGCCGCCGAGGTCGGTCATAGCGGTCTCGAAGGAAAGACGAGTGCGGGTGGAGACCTGCTGGAAGATCATGCCAAGGCTCTTGTTGCGGAGCAGGTGCGGATAATAACCGTCAACCTTGATGGCCTTCTTCATTGCCAGACCAAGATCCTCGATAGCCAGGATCTGCTCTTTGGTGAAGTCGTTGGTGTCGATGAAATCCTTAGGCAGTGCCATGTCGATTTCCTTTCCGCCGGTCTTGCCGACTATTACTATGAGGCGCTCGAACATCACGCCTCGTGTTGACAAGACCATCATTCACCCGTATGCAATTTTTACCTAGTTTATTCGGGATTAAAGATCGTTCATGGAGTTACACCCCCTCTAAACCAATATAAACCCGCAGGTCAAGAGTTTACAGGGGGTTTACCATCTAGAACCGCGAACGGTATACGGCTATGCTGTATCTCGGCGCCTAATCCGCAATGAAACGAAGGGTTGAGACGTCTATATCCCACAAGGTATACAGAGCTCGGCCATAGAATAAATGAGATGGGACGGTGACAGATGAACACCCTGATGTTCTTCTATACCCTAGCGATACTCGTGATCTGTATTGTGACGGCGGTGCTCTCGCTTGCCGCCTATGCCTCGTCTCGTCGACGCTTCTTTATCTATGGCAGCGGCGTATTTATCTGCTATGCCATCGAGATGACCGAGATTTTCTTTTTTGAATACACGCTGCAAAACCAGAGTTTTCCAGCCAGCGACTATTACTCAATTACCATGCCTGTGTTGCGGACCTTTGTGGCGACCGCTTCGCAGGCTTTTATTTGGCTCATTGCCATGGATTTGCTCGACAAGCATTCAAAAAAGCAGTTTGTCATTCCCGTCGCAACGTTCTTGCTGAGCGAGCTGCTGATTATCGTCGCTGTCCCCTACGGCCCCATTCATCAATGGCTCTACTACACGATGCGTCAGGTATTCCTTGTTTTCGTGGGGCTATATATCTTTTGGACGGCACGCAAGAGCACGCAAGTCGAGCTGAAGGCACGCGTTAACAACCAACGAAAGCACCTGATTATCGGCGCTATTCTGGTCGGTTGCATCGTTGCCGAGGATTTCTACAACATTCTGATTGTCCCCGTGAGTCTGGCGCCCTCTTGGCTGCAACTATATCTGTCCGAGCGCAACTTTAGCGAAAACGTCTTTGCCTGCTACTTTGCGATTCTGCTGATCATCTACTCCTACCACGTGCTTTCAATCCGCATGCAGGAGGCGCCCGAGGAAAAGAACGTCAGCGATCTTGATCGACACATCGAAGAGCAGATGCCCTTCTATCGCAACGCCTACAAGCTCTCCAACCGTGAGACCGAAGTTATGCGTCTGGTCGTACTGGGCAAATCGAACCAAGAGATCGCTGACGAGCTATTCCTTGCCGTGGGCACCGTCAAGACCCACATCCACAACATCCTGGTCAAAACCGAACAGCAAAACCGCACGACGCTCATCCTCCACTTTTGGAAGCGATAACCTGCCAAAAAGGGACAGGTT
>DBGFJU010000105.1:0-37040 GCA_048529485.1 Collinsella aerofaciens
AGTTCGACCGTGCGGAGCATCTCGCGCTGACGGCATCCGCGACCGTCGACCGAAGCCTCACCCATCTGGTTATCGTAAGGGTCCTCGCGCATGCCGTTGAAAGAGGGCTCAAACTCTGCCTGGAATCGATTGTTGGCCACCATACGCCACGGGTCGAGATTGCCAAAGTAGTGACGGCGGCGCCACTCCTCCCCCATCCTGCGAGCAGAAGATCCAAATGACACGTCGGCGTTGAGCCAACCGGTCTGCGGCGTATAGAACTCTGCCCAGTCGTGCGACCCCACCGAATCGGGCGCAACGTACAGGCCGCTCTGCCAACGGGCAGGCACGCCCGCGATACGGCACATGGTGATAAACGTGAGCGCCATAACGCCGCAATCGCCGCGGAGCGAATGCGCGCAGTCATCGGCAATAGATCCCAAAAGCAAGTACGGCGGCTGATAGCGATAGTCGATATGCTGCGTCAGATAATCATAGATAGCACGAGCGCGATCGAGCGGATCCTCGAGTCCGTCAACAACACCGGCCGTCAGCTGCTGCAGATACGGCGTGAATGCAATGTGCGGACGGTCCTCGGAAATATCCTCGGGCAGAGGCGCGTCCATACGCGGATGAACCGGAAGTGTGCCACCGTAGACATCACAATAAGCAGCATCGATGTGATAACGATAAGTCACCGAGAATGAGCGATCACTCGAAGAAGACCACGAGGCGGTACGCGCCGAAGCGTTCGCGGGAGCAACAGCACCCTCCGGCGTCATATCGAGAACCTCGATATGAGACTGTTGACGACAGGCGGCGGCAACGGGTAGCCAAGCGCGAACGGTCTCCCCCTCTAGAGCGCCGGGGACAGACAAGGACGCCTTAAGCGTAATAACGCGAGTCAATCCGTTTTGCGACTCCATCTCCTTGAGCATCTCGTTGCGCAGTGCTATTCCGTCCGTAGAATCGGGACGCATGCCGGGGACCTCTTTGGGATATACGCGAAGCGAATCGAGGAAGTTGTCGAGAACGAACAGCTCACCATCGATAAAGCGCCAGTCAATACGCTTACGGTCAATCAGATCGTTAAACTGCTCCTCGGTAAACTCAGGCCACTCCTCGCGAATCATCGCAATAGCTCGATCGCGCGACACCGAAAAATGAAGCGGCGTCTCAAGCATGCGATACCGCTCGGCACGAACGCAGGCAGCAAGCGAGGGATCGGGATCTTGGGCAAGTAGGCGGTCGCAAGCCTCAATAGCCTGCGAAAGATACCCCGCGTCCTTTAAACGCAGAATCTCGGGTGGCAAGCCAACATCTAGAAAACGGAAGTCATCATTGCAAACATCAACAGAGCAACCAACAGGACCCTCGTCAATAACCTTCCCATCCGAAGGCAGCACATTAATAACAGCCATACCAAACTCCAAGTCATTAGAACTCTTGAAGTCCATTGTAGCGAGATAAAAAGAAAGCCCCAATAAAGGAACCCTCAACACCGATAAACGGTACCTATAAAAAATGAATTCAGCCCAGTAACCCTGTGGCGAGTTAACGAAGGAGGCCCCGTTCACCCGAAGCTTTTCCCATTGCGCGACTTCTGGCAAAGCCAGGTGAGCGCAAGGGAAAAGCGTAGGGTGAACGGGACCTCCGACGGGAAAGTTAAACCGCTACTTACGCCTTGTTGACGGAGCCAAACTCCTCCATGAGCTCCTTGGTGCGGGCAACGATGTTGTCGCGACCAGGCTTGAGGAGCTTGCGGGGGTCAAAGCCCTTGCCCTGCTGATCCTTGCCAGCCTCGATATACTCGCGAACGCCCTTGGCGAAGACGAGCTGCAGATCGGTGTTGACGTTGATCTTGGAGATACCCAGGGAGATGGCCTTCTTGATCTGATCCTCGGGGATGCCGGTACCACCGTGCAGAACGAGGGGCAGGTCGCCGGTCTGAGCCTTGATCTCGCCCAGACGCTCGAAAGAAAGGCCAGCCCAGTCGGCGGGATACACGCCGTGGATGTTGCCGATACCGCAGGCGAGGAAGTCGACGCCCAGGTCAGCAATCTGCTTGCACTCAGCGGGGTCAGCGAGCTCGCCGTTGGAGGTCACGCCGTCCTCGGTGCCGCCGATGCCGCCGACCTCGGCCTCGATGGACATGCCCTTGGAGTGGGCAAGCTCAACGAGCTCCTTGGTGCGGTCGAGGTTAAGCTGGAAGGTCTCCTCGTGAGAGCCGTCATACATGATGGACGTGAAGCCGGCCTCGATGCACTTGAAGCAGTCCTCGTAAGAACCGTGATCGAGGTGAAGGGCGACGGGGACGGTAACGCCCGTGGCCTCGACGGCAGCCTTGACCATGTCGGCGCAGACCTTGAAACCGCCCATCCACTTAGCGGCACCAGCGGTGCACTGAAGGATCAGCGGAGACTTGGCCTCCTCGGCGGCCTGGAGAATAGCCAGGGTCCACTCGAGGTTGTTGGTGTTGAAGGCACCGAGAGCGTACTTGCCGGCCTCGGCCTTCTTGAGCATGTCTGCTGCGTTGACGAGCATAAAAGAAACCTCCTGTAAGGTTGCTCCGATAACGCCTGAGATTTTACCACGACATACCCGAGCATAAACGTTCGTTTGTTCACGAATACCATCCGATTGGACAAATTTTGACCGTTTGCCCCACAGAATCGACCCACTGGGGAAAATAGCTTGACGATTGAGCGGTCTTCGTGGTTCGAAAGACGGCTTCGAGCCTACATCTGCATAAACGGGTTCTGCATAAGTTCGCGCGCCATCGTGGTCGAATCGCCATGGCCCGTCAAGCAAACGGTATCGGGCGGAAGCGTCTTGGCAAGTTTGGAGAGCGAGCGCATAATCGCCGCCTCGTCACCGCCGGAAAGATCGGTACGACCGTGACTGCCCGGGAAAAGCGTGTCGCCCACAAAGGCGATGTTCCCCTGCTCGGTCGCGGCGAACAGGACGATGCCGCCCGGCGTATGCCCCGGCGTCTCGATCACCTGCAGACAGACGTCGCCCACCTCGATTGTATCGCCCTCGGCAAGCAAGCGCGTCGGCTCACCCGGATCGGGCGTCTCGATACCCCACATGGCGCGCTGCTCCTCGATATTTGCGCGAGGTACCGTCACGTCCTTAGCGCACAACTCATATAGTGCGCTGTCGCCAACGACAGCTCGAACCCCGGCAACCCCGCCAACATGGTCGGCATGACCGTGCGTGCAGACAGAGCCGAGTACGCGCACCTCGGGATGCGCGGTGCGGATATGCTCCACAAGACGCTCGCCCTCCCACGCCGGATCGACGATTAAGCACTCGTCATTCGAAATCACGGCGTAGCTGTTGGTCTGAATCGGGCCGTTGACGAGTGTCTCAATCGAAGCCGCACCTCGGGGTGTCAGGTCCAAAGTCATATCGCCCATGCGCATACCCTCCTTCTAAAATACGTTCGAGGCACCAAACGATGCCTCGAACGTAACCAATATCTATGATGCTGAGAGGCTCTCGCACCTACACACGGCGTTTGAGCTGAGCTCCGCCTTCGCCGGGCATAAGACGGCGAGCGTCGTAGACCGAATCGACACTGCTGATGGAAGCCAGCAGCGGATCCAGACCGCTCGCGTCCGAGATCTCGACCATGAAGCGCAGGGTTGCAATACCCTCGCGGTTGGTCGATGTGGCGGCAGAAAGGATATTGCCGCCCGCATCGCCAATGGCAATGGTGACATCCTTGAGCAGGCCCATGCGGTCCAGGCACTCGACCACGATCTCGACCTGGAAGAGGGTGTCGGCAGCGCCGTCCCACTCCACATCGATCATGCGCTCGGGATGTTCCATAAGACCCTTGACGTTGGGGCAGTTGGCGCGATGCACCGAAACGCCACGACCGCGCGTGATGAAGCCGACGATGTCGTCACCCGTCACGGGGTTGCAGCAATGAGCCAGACGGACCAGCAGGCCGCTGTTGCTCTCGCCCTTGACGATAATGCCGTTGCTGGCGCTCTTGCCGCGCTTTTGCGGCTTGCGGTTGGAGCCGCGGGCAGGCTGCTTGACGATCTCGGCAATGGCTTCGGTCTTGGTGAGCTGCTCCTCGGGCTTGGGGTCCAAGATTTGCTCGACCTTGTTACCCACAGCGCGCGGGGCAACCTTGCCGGCGCCGACGGCGGCAAACAGGTCCTCGAGCTGCTTGTAGTTAAACTGCTCCGCCACGGCGTTGAGCGCACGCGTGGATCGCGGCGTAGAGATGCCATACCCGCGCTTGCGCAGGTCCTTGGCCAGTATATCGCGGCCGGCAGCAGCGTCATCGTCTTTGGTCGCGGCGGCGAAGTAACGGCGGATCTTTGACTTGGCGGAAGGTGTCTTAACGATCTTGAGCCAATCACGCGACGGCTTGGAACTCTTGTTGGTCAGGATCTCGACACGGTCACCCGTCTTAATCTCGTGCGTGAGCGGAGCCACCGCACCGTTGATTTTGGCGCCGACGCAGTGGTTTCCCACCTCGGTGTGAACGGCATAGGCAAAGTCGAGCGGCGTGGAGCCGGCACGAAGCGCCATGACCTCGCCTTTGGGCGTGAAGACAAAGATCTCCTGATCGAACAGATCGACCTTCAGCGAGTGCAGGTATTCCTTGGCATCGGTGATCTCGTCGGAAGCCGCCCAATCGAGCGAATGCTTGAGCCAGTTGATCTGGTCGTCCAAACGTTGAGCGTCATTGGTCTTGGAAGCAGACGATCCGCCCGACTTCTTATATAGCCAGTGGGCGGCAATGCCGTACTCGGCCTGCTCATGCATCTCGTAGGTTCGAATCTGAATCTCGAGCGGACGAGCCGTAGGGCCGATGACCGTCGTGTGGAGCGACTGGTAGTTATTGACCTTGGGCATGGCGATATAGTCTTTAAAGCGACCAGGCATGGGGTGCCACAGCGTATGCACCGCACCGAGCGTGGAGTAGCAATCGCGCACCGAATGGGTAATTACGCGCAGCGCCACCAGGTCGTAGATCTCGGAGAACTCCTTGCCCTTGCGCTTCATCTTTTGGTAGATGGACCAATAGTGCTTGGAGCGGCCGTTGATCTGGAAGTCCTCCAGACCAATGCGGTTGAGCTCATCGGTAAGCGTCTTGATGGTCTCGGCAAGGTAGCGCTCGCGGACCTCGCGCGACTCAGCCACCATGCGCGCGATGCGCTGGTAGGCATCGGGCTCCAAGTAGAAGAAGGACAGGTCCTCGAGCTCCCACTTAATAGAGCTCATGCCCAGACGGTCGGCCAGGGGCGCATACACGTCCATGGTCTCGCGAGCCTTAAACAGGCGACGGTCCTCGCGAAGGGCCGCCAGCGTACGCATGTTATGCAGGCGGTCGGCAAGCTTAACGATAATGACGCGGATGTCCTTGGACATGGCGAGGAACATCTTGCGCAGCGTGAGGGCCTGCTTCTCGTCCATGCTGTCGACTTCGATGTTGGTGAGCTTGGTCACGCCATCGACGAGCTCGGCTACCGTATCGCCAAACAGGCCGGACACATCGGCAAGCGAGGTCTCGGTATCCTCGACGGTATCGTGCAGCAGCGCGGCGCACACCACATCGCAGTCCATCTTGAGATCGGCCAAAATGATGGCCACCTCGACGGGATGGTTAATGTACATCTCGCCCGAGCGGCGCTTTTGGTTGCAGTGCTTCTCGGCGGCAAAGCAATAGGCCTGCTCCACCTTAGAGAAGTCCTCCTCATTCATATATTTGAGGCACAGGCGCTCCAGCTTGTCGTAGCTGTCCGCCATAATCTCGGGCGGCAGCTCATCGGCATGCTTATAGTGCTCCATCTCCGAAAACGGCTGGAGGGTGGAATCATGGGCGGTACGGGCTGCGGCATCCATCGAGGTCCCCTTCCCCTAGGCCCGCGGTACGATCGGGCGGTTAACTTTGGCTAGCATATCAGAAGCGCACGAATCGAGCGCCCAACTCCGGAAAGCCGAGAACTCCATGCGCGAGCGCAAGCCCTCCAAATAGCGAATTGACCTGCTCAATTGCACGCGGCCGGGGTTTTCGGCCATCGCGATGCGACGGGTGTCGTCAAACCCCGAAACGCGACAAAAACCAAGCTCTTCGAAGATTCCCAAGCCGCTTTCCACCGAGCGCTCGTCGACCGGCGTGCGAGCATCGATGGCAAGGCACATCTGCGCGATGTCGATATCGCTCGCGCTAAAGGAATCGTCCCCGGTCTTGCCGCGGTTGGAGCGCCACATGGTCTGCAGCGCGCGATAGAGCGTGACGAGCTCGTCGCGCTCGGGCGCATAGCAGTCGAGCAGGCGCTCGTTAATACGGGCGTCACGCGACGAATAGAGTAGATGGATCACGGCGGGATGGCCATCGCGACCGGCGCGGCCGCTCATCTGGTTAAACTCAATGCCGCCAAACGGCATGTGATAGAGCACGACATGGCGAATATCGGGAAGGTTGACGCCCTCGCCAAAGGCGGATGTCGAGACGATGCAGCTGAGGCTGCCGTCTCGAAACGCCTCCTCTACGCGATGGCGGTCGGTGCGCGTAAGGCCAGCGTTATAGAACGCGATACGGGTCGCACAGTCGGGAACGCGTTTGCGTAGTGTCTTGGCGAGCGCCACGGACTGGTCGCGCGAATTGACGTAAATGACGGTCTTCTCCCCCGTCGCCACGATCGACACCAAACGGTTCTCGCGACTTGCAAGATCACGGTCGTCCTCGAGCTGCAGGTTCTCGCGCACCGTCTCGTCGACCACCGTGTGAGTGATCGGAAGCATGCGGGCAAGCTCGGCCACGACCGGAGCCGTCGCGGTGGCCGTCGCGGCCATAACGACCGGGTCGCCCAGGGCTTTGAGGATATCGGGCATGTCGAGATAGGCGCTGCGGTCGCCGCCCTTGGCAAGGCCCGCGTGGTGCGCCTCATCGATAACGACAAAACCGATACGCCCCGAACGCGCAAAGCGGTCGCGGTGAATGGACAGGAACTCGGGCGTCGTGAGCACGATGCCGGTACGGCCCGAAGCCAAGCCGGCAAACACGTCATCGCGCGCCGCCTCCACGGTCTCGCCGGTCAGCACGCCAACGCCAATGCCAAGCGATGCCATCGTCGACGAGAGGTGATAGGCCTGGTCGGCAACGAGCGCACGCAGCGGATAGACAAAGATGCTCGAACGTCCGCGAAGCACCGCCTCACGCGCGGCATGCACATGGAAGATGAGCGACTTGCCGCGCCCCGTTCCCATAACGGCCAGAACACTTTGGTGATCGGCCAGGGCATCGAGCGCCTCGACCTGCGCGCGATGTGGCTGGTTCGAGCCGATAAAGCTATGGATAAGCGAGCGCGTGAGCTCGGTATAGGAAAGCTGGGCGAGCGTCTCGCGCTTGCGCGACTCCAAGCGCAGGCCGGAATCCGCCGGCTGCACGCCACGACGAAGCTCGCATGCCGGATCGTCGACGCTGGGCAGCGTGGTATCGCGGACCAGAACATCCTTGACCATGAGCTTGGGCTTCACACGACCCTGCCAATGCTCGGCAACGGCCTCGAACACCAAGTCGACAGCGCTATCGCAGTTGATGAGCTTATCGATTTGCGGCACGCGGAACATAATAGCCGGCACACTCGCGGCGCCATCGGTCGCCACAAAGCGCATGTGCTCGCCGGTCTTACCCACCACGGCGCGATCACACATCGTCACGCCCTCGGCAGCCAGCAGCGGCACCTTATTACCCTGGCCAAACGGCTCAAGGCGGGAAATCTGCTCGATGGTCTCGATATTCAATTCGGAAAGGTCGACCGTGGCGGCAACCTCGTCGGTGTCCTCAAAGTCCTCGGCGGGAAGCTCGGACAACACGACGGAAAGGCGACGGCGGAACTCATCGAGCTTGGACGCCTCGATGGTCACACCCACCGCACCGGCATGTCCGCCGCGACGAATCATCAGGTCGGAACAGCGTTCGATGGCGTCAAACAGGTTAACTTTGCCCACCGAGCGACCAGAGCCGCGCGCGATACCGTCCTCGATCGAGAACAGCAGCGCCGGCACGTGGTAGCGGTTGGTCAGACGGCTTGCCACGATGCCCTTGACGCCCTCGTGCCAACCTTCGCCGCCCACGACGATCGCGCGTCCGCCGTCATAGGTCTCCTCGACCTTTGCCATGGCATCGCGCGTGAGCTCCGCCTCGATCTCACGGCGCTGGCGGTTGATTTCCTCGAGCTCAGCCGCCAGTGCGCTTGCTTCGATGGGATCGCGGGCAAGCAGCAGGTCGAGCGCCAGCTTGGGATCAGCCATGCGACCGGCAGCGTTTAAGCGGGGAATGAGCGAGAATGACAGGCCATCCGCCGTAATGCTCGAAAGGTCCGCCTTGGCGAGCGCGGCAAGCGCGATATAGCCGGGGCGAGCGGTTACGCGCATCTGCTGGATGCCCTCGGCAACCAGCGCGCGGTTCTCGGGCGTGAGCGGCATCATGTCGGACACGGTGCCCAGCGCCGCGACCTCGATTAGCGAACGCCAATACGACGGCTTGCCCAGGCGCTCACCCAGGACTTGCACCAGCTTGAGCGCCACACCAGCACCGGCAAGCTCGCGCGAGGGGCCCTCGTCCTCGAGCTTGGGGTCGGTCAGGGGCACACCCTGCGGCACCTGGTCGGAGGGCTCGTGATGGTCCGTGACCACCAAATCGATCCCCAGGCTCTCCAGATAGGAAACCTCTTCCTTGGCGGCAATGCCGTTATCGACGGTCACGATCAGCTGGGGGCGAGCGAGCTCGTTAACGCGGTCGAGTGCCGCGCGCGAAAGACCGTAGCCCTCATCAAAGCGATGCGGAATAAACGGCGTGACATCGGCGCCAAACGTGCGCAGCGCCTCGGTCAACAGGCAGGTCGACGTAATGCCGTCAACGTCAAAATCGCCAAAGACTGCAATGTGCTCGTGGTTGCGAATAGCGCGCTCAACGCGGTCGGCAACGACCGACATGCCCGGGATAATGAGTGGGTCGGCCCAGTCGCGATCGAGCGAAGGCGTCAAAAACAATTGGCCCTCTTTGATGGAGCCAATGCCGTGCGCGACCATAATGCGCGCCACCAGCCCAGGAATGCCCAGACCAGCCGAAAGTTCCTTTTCGAGCTCGGGATTTTGCTGAGCGACCGCCCAGCGATGCGTCGTCTTAAGCGATGACATAGGCACCCACCCCCGATAGGGGCAGGTCGCCGCGATACCTCTCACGGTTCATAGCGATGAGTCCTCTGTGTATGCCCGCTTCGGCAGGCAGATCTGTTGAACGGATTTATTATACCGTGCTGCGCGGACGCAAAACGCCGCGGTGCGCCGCGGTTTCGGCAAACGATGGCGGTAATGCCCTCGAAACAATCGAGCGTTTCAGCCGCACGGACACATACGAGCGTCTAGCATATCCATACAAACAAGTTCGCGGATAAAGGGAGTCGCGGGGCATATGAAGCAATGGGCTGGACTGGGGAAGTTCCTCGCGGGGCACATGCAGATCATCGTTCCGATTTGTGTGGCGCTCGGCGTGCTCTTTCCTCAACAGATCGGCGTTCTCAAGCCCATTGTTCCCGCCCTCTTCGCCTTTATGACGTTTCAGGGTGCGCTCAGCAACACCTTTCACCAGGTAGCCGAGGTGTTCCACCGTCCGCTGCACCTGATTCTGGCGTTGTTGGTCTCGGCGGCGCTTATTCCCATCGCGGCCTATGCCATGGGATCGTTGTTCTTTGGTTCCAACCCCAACCTTGTCTGCGGCATCGTGCTCGAATACAGTGTGCCCGTGGCAGTCACCGCTTTTATGTGGATCAGCATGTTCGGCGGCAACGGCCCGCTCGCGCTCACCATCATCCTGACGTCCTCGGTCATCTCCCCTGTGACGATTCCGCTTACGCTCAAGCTCCTGCTGGGCGCCACCGTCTCGATCGACGTGCCGAGCATGATGCAGAACATGGCCTTTATGATCGCCATCCCCGCTGTGCTCGGCATCGTGATCAACGAGCTCACGCGCGGCTGGGGGCACGAGAAACTCTCCCCCGCGCTCTCGCCCGCCTGCAAGTTCATGATGATGGGCGTTATCGCCTCCAACTCCACCGCCATGAGCGAGTACGTGCTGCACATGAACGCGGTGCGCTTGGAAGTCGCCCTCTTTATTTTGGTCTTCGCCATCAGCGGCTTTGTCGTCGGCATTCTGGTCGCCCGCGCGCTGCATCTGCCATATAGCGAAACGACCACCATGTGCTTTACCTGCGGCATGCGCAATATCTCTTCGGGCGCCGTCATCGCCACGCAATACTTTCCGGGCGAAGTTGTGTTTCCCGTCATGTGTGGAACGTTGTTTCAGCAGGTGCTCGCCTCGCTTATCGGACACTTCTTTGAGCGTCTGACCGGCGAGGAGCGCGCCGCCCAGCGCAAGCGGGTCGAGGCCGGCCGCGATGCAATGGCGCGCTAAACCGTCCGCAGTGTGCGGGCGCTCACTTTACGATGTGAGCGCCTCCAGATGTGCGCGGAATCGCTCCGCATCGACATCGAGCGTGGTCTCAGCATTGACCTGAGCCAGCCGATACCCGACAAAGTAGGGTGAAACCACCCAGCGCGGAAGCGCCTTGGCAATGGTCCGGCCGTCCATGTGGTAGAAGAACAAGTTGTACGACTCTGCGCGACCACCATGGTGCTCGTTCAGGATATAGCGCAGAGCTACCTGAATCGCATCGGCGAAGAGGTCCGTCTCGGCTTGGTCTCGCGCGCCATCGCTGGCGGCGATTCCCTGCGGGGCTGAAACATTGACCTCAAAGAACCCCATAATCGGTTCGGTTGAGATGTTGACCGCAACCCTTCCCCTCTGCCAAACATCGATGCCTTCAAAGTTGGCTGAGGTCAGCGCCGCATAGCCGTCCTCCTGTTCCAAGCCCACAATCTGCATGTGTGGATGGACGAGGCTGCCGCCCGAAAGCGGACCCTTGTTCTTGTACATGAGCACGCTTCGATACTGCTGCGAATCGATCATCTGCTGCCAGCAATCCAGAGCAAACCTCATCACATGGTGGAGTTCATCCGGCTTATAGGTCACCAGGTCGGCATCGTGATCGGCCGACTCGATCAGCACGGTTTGACGGGTGGCGCGCAGGGTCTTGAACTTATTCTCGAGCCAGATGCAGTCACCGTCGCGCTGGATGATGTTGGTGAGCCCCTCCGTGTTGCAAAAGGGACACGCGGTACCGGGGCGACGGTTGTCGTCGGGCTTGCCGCTCGCCTGCTGAACATCGAATACCAGCGCCACGGGTTATACCTCCAGCGGCACGATCTTGGTGCCATGGAGCTCGGAGACGTCTAGCGCCGCCGCGACCGCGTCGCGATTTGCCGTAGTGATGCCGCCGCCGGGAAGGATGGTCAAACGATCACCCGCATACTCGATTAAACGAGCCAGGTGATCGAAATTATCCTCGATCGACGTACCGGCAGCGCCGCCATGCGTGAGGATGCGCGTAACGCCGCAGTCGGCAAGTGTATCAATCGCATCGAGCTGAGCCTCGGGCGAGAGCTGGTCAAATGCCATGTGGAAGGTGATGTCGATGGGCTCACGCTTACATTCCTCGGTCGCGCAGCCCGCAGCCATCACGAGGGCGCCAAGCGTAAGTTCGTCGAGCGCCCATCCGCCAGCGCAGGGCTTGCAGCAGCCAAAGACCAAGCCGTCAACGCCGGCGCTTACGGCAAGGCCCAGGTCCATCTCCATCATACGCAGCTCGTCCTGGTCGTAGTGAAAGTCGCCGCCACGCGGGCGAATCATGCACATCACCCGTGCATCGTGCTCGTGGACATAGTTGGTCGTAGCGCTGATAACGCCGGCCGAAGGCGTGGTGCCACCAACGGCAAGGTTGTCGCACAGCTCGATACGCCTTGCACCGGCATCGATAGCCGCCGGCACCCGCTCAAAGTTCTCGGCACAAAACTCGTACAGCATAGATAGACCCCCAAAGACAGCAGATGTTTTCCGACGGGCATTGTCACACATCCCCATGAAGTTGCGGTGGAATAGGGACTCTTTTGGCCTCTGGAGCCCGTATTCAGTCCCTATTTCACCGCAACTTAAAAAGGGGCGCTGACTGAGATAGTCAGCGCCCCTTTTGTTAGGTGGGTTAGCCTCCGAGGTAGGCTTTGCGGACGTTGTCGTCATGCAGGAGCTCTTGGCCGGTGCCGGTCATGGTGATCTTGCCGGTCTCGAGCACGTAACCGCGTGTGGCGATGGAAAGCGCCATCTGCGCGTTTTGCTCGACCAGAAGCACCGTGGTGCCGGCCTTGTGCAGGTCCTCGACAATCTGGAAGATCTGTTCGATCAGAATCGGTGCCAGACCCATGGAAGGTTCGTCGAGCATGAGCAGCTTGGGATTACTCATAAGGGCGCGCCCCATAACGAGCATCTGCTGCTCGCCGCCTGAAAGGGTGCCGGCGACCTGGCGACGACGTTCCTTCAGGCGCGGGAACTGCTCGTAGACGCGCTCCAGGCCCGGAGCCACCGTGGACTTGGGCTGCGTGTAGGCACCCATCTCCAGGTTCTCCTCGACCGTCATCTGCAAAAAGGCGCGACGACCCTCGGGAACCTGAGCCAGGCCCTTACCAACCAGCTTATCAGCGGGCGTATGAGTAATGTCCTCGCCCATAAACTTGATGGAACCGGTCTTGGAGCGCAGCAGGCCCGAGACGGTCTTGAGCGTTGTGGACTTGCCGGCACCGTTGGCACCAATCAAGGCCACGATCTCGCCCTCGTTAACGTTAAAGGAGATGTCCTTGATGGCGTGGATGGCGCCGTACCAGACGTTGATGTTGTAGACGGAAAGCATCGGCTCTGCCATTTAGTTCTCCCCCTTATCCTGCTTACCCAGATACGCCTCGATAACGGCATCGTTGTTCTGGATTTCCTCTGCCGTGCCCTTGGCGATGACCTTGCCAAAGTTAAGTACGCAGATGCCCTCGCAGATGTTCATGACGAGCGACATATCATGCTCGATAAGCATGATGGCGATGCCGAAGGTGTCGCGAATCTTGACGATGTTCGCCATGAGCTCTGCGGTCTCGGACGGGTTCATGCCGGCGGCAGGTTCGTCGAGCAGCAGCAGCTTGGGGTTGGTGGCAAGCGCGCGGACGATCTCCAGACGACGCTGAGCGCCGTAAGGCAGCGATCCGGCCTGCTCGTTTGCCAGATGCTCCATATCAAAGATGGACAGCAGCTCCATGGCGCGCTCGTGGGCGGCCTTCTCGTGCTTCCAATACGTCGGCAGGCGCAGCACGCCCTCAAAGCCGGAGTAGCGCTCCTGGTTGTGCAGGCCGACCTTAACGTTGTCCTCCACCGTCATGGTGTTGAACAGGCGAATGTTCTGGAACGTACGGGCAATACCCATGCGGTTGACCTGGTAGACCGACTTGCCCGAGGTGTCCTCGCCGTCGAGCAGGATGGTGCCGTGCGTGGGCTGATACACCTTGGTGAGCAGGTTGAAGACCGTGGTCTTACCGGCACCGTTGGGACCGATCAGACCGGCGATCTCGGTCTTGCCGATGGTGAGGCTAAAGTCGTCGACTGCCTTAAGGCCACCGAACTCGATGCCCAGGTGGATGCACTCAAGTGCCGGGCGCTGGCCCAAGTCACGGTCGGGAACGATGGCGCCGGAAGGATACGGGACCATCTTGCCCTTGTTGAACTCAAATTTACTGGGCATCGGCTGTCACCTCCTTCTTGGAAGCAAAGCGGTCCTTGACGCGACCGAAGAACGCCTTGAGCTGCGGGTTGTTGGTAAAAATCATGACCAGGATCAGCACGATGGCGTAGATGAGCATGCGGTAATCCGAGAACTGACGGAGTAGCTCGGGAAGCACCGTGAGCAGCGCCGCCGCGATGACGGAACCGCGCATGTTGCCCAGGCCGCCCAGGACCACGAACACCAGGATGAGGATGGACGTGTTGAAGTCGAACTTGGTGGCGGAGAGCTGCGAGAAGTTACCGCCGAAGAGAGCTCCGGCAGCACCGGCGAGGGCAGCGGAAGCCACGAAGGCGATCATGCGGTACTCGGTGACGGAGATGCCTACGGACTCGGCTGCAATCTTGTTATCGCGCACGGCCATAATGGCACGGCCGGTACGGCTGCGAACCAGGTTGAGCACGATCACGAGTGCGACCATGACCAGGATGGCACCGGCGAGGAAGGTCGAATAGGTCGACACGCCCGATGCGCCCTGCGCGCCCTTGATGATGGCGGTGCCGTCCTCGAGCAGGTGCAGGTCATCGATCGTAGAGTTGCCCGTGATGTTAAAGATCACGTGCAGGCCGCGGGAGTCGACACCCACAATGAGGCAGGTGACGATCTCTTTGATGATCTCGCCAAAAGCCAGCGTCACGATAGCCAGGTAATCGCCGCTCAGGCGAAGGACCGGGATGCCGATCAAGAAGCCCAGGATGGCGGCAGCGATGGCGCCGACCACGATGCTGATGATAAGGCGCACCGGATCGGAAGGAATAGCGCTCTCGAGGGCGACCGCGGTGACGATACCCGTGTAGGCACCGATACTCATAAAGCCCGCATGGCCCAGCGACAAGTCGCCCGCGATGCCGACGACGAGGTTGAGGGAAATGGCCATGACGATGTAGGCCGTAATGGGAACCAACTGACCGGCGATCATGCGCGGGATCATATGGTTGGACTGCATAAAGAACACGATGGCGAAGGCCACGATGCACATAGCGTACGTGACAAAATCATGACGCGTCTGCTTGTCTTTAAGAAACTTCATAACGCTCACCTACACCTTCTCGGGGACGTACTTGCCCAAGAGGCCGGCAGGCTTGACGAGCAGGACGATGATCAAAACACCAAAGACGATGGAGTTGGCAAGGCTCGTGGAAATGTAGGCCTGCGCCATCGCCTCGATGATGCCGATGAGAATGCCGCCGACAAAGGCGCCGGGGATGGAGCCGATGCCACCGAAGACGGCGGCGTCGAAGGCCTTGATGCCAGGCATGGCACCCGTCGTGGGCTGCAGCACCGGCGAGTAGGAGCACAGGAGCACGCCGGCGATGGCGGCAAGGGCAGAGCCGATGGCAAACGTCATCGAGATGGTGCCGTTGACGTTGATGCCCATGAGCTGAGCGGCGGCCTTGTCCTCGGACACGGCACGCATGGCCTTACCCATCTTGGTCTTACCTGTAAAGAACATCAGGCCGGCCATGATAACCAGGCAGGCGACGATGGTGACGAGCGAGACGGCGCTTACGTTGAACTTGGCCAAGAACTCCGGCACCTGGAAGGTGACGAGCGAAGTGAAGTTCTTGGGCGTGGCGCCCCACAGAAGCTGCGCGGCGTTCTGCAGGAAGTAAGACACGCCGATAGCCGTGATCAGAACGGCCAGCGGGCCCGCCTGACGCAGCGGCTTGTATGCCAGACCCTCGATGAGAACACCGAGAACGGTACAGACCACACAAGAGAGAACTACAGATGCCCAGCCCGGGAGGCCGAGATACGACGTGGCGCAGAACGAGACATAGGCACCGACCATGATAACGTCGCCGTGAGCGAAGTTCAGCATCTTGGCGATACCGTAGACCATGGTGTAGCCCAACGCGATGATGGCGTAGACGCTGCCCATGGACAGGCCGTTGACCAGGTATTGGATAAAGACCGTCATGTTCCACATCCCCCTTTCGAATAGGTTTCCAGTTGATGTATGAAACAGGGACGTTACATCGTCCCTAGATACCAAGCAAGCAGGGAAGGCCAAAACCTCCCCTGCTTGGGATCAAAACCGCTCTATGTAAGGCGGCCAATTAGGCCTGTACGTACTTGCCGTCGGTGATGACGTACGCCGTGGGCTCCTTCTGGACCTGGCCCTTATCGTTCCAGGTGAGCTTGCCGGTCAGACCGTCAACGGTAATCTTGAGCATAGCCTTGGACAGCTTCTCGGCGGCCTCGGTCGGGTCGGCGTCGACACCAAGACCGGCCTCCTTGAGGGCCTCGGCCACCGCGTGCACGCCGTCGTAGGCGTCGGCGGCAAACTGGTCGGGGGTATCGCCGTACTTATCCTTGTAAGCGTTGACGAAGTCGGCGTTCTTCTCGTCGTCGGCGGAGAACGGGGTCATGAGCAGCAGACCCTCGGCAAGAGAGGTATCGAAGCCCTCAACGCCCAGGATGCCGTCCATGCCGTCGCAGCCCATCATCTTGACGTCGTAGCCCATGTCCTTGGCGTTCTTGAGCAGGACGGACGCCGGCGTGTAGTAGATCGGCGCAAAGATCATGGTGGCGCCGGCCTGCTTGGCCTTGGTCAGCTGGTTCGTAAAGCTCGTGGCGGAGTCGTCCTTAAAGGTCTCCTCGTCAACAATCTCGAGCTTGGACTCAGCGGCCTGGGCCTTAAAGGAATCTGCGATGCCCGAAGAATAGGCGTCGCCGGAGTTATAGAACAGCACGAACTTCTCGTCCGCATACTTCTGCGCCAGGAACTTGGCAGCGTTGACACCCTGGTTGGGGTCGGTGAAGCAAACCTGGAAGACGCAATCCTTGCCGTCGGTGACGTCCTCGGAGGACGCGGACGGGGTGATCATGAACGTCTTGGGGTCGTTACCACACTCTGCGGCAACGGCAACCGACGCACCCGTGGTAGTCGGGCCGACGAGGGCCTGCATGCCCCAGTCGAGCAGGGTGTTGAAGGCGTTGACGGCCTTCTCGCCATCGGCCTGGTCATCCTCGGCCTTGCTGGCAAGCGGCAGCTCCTTGGTCGAAAAATCCTTGCAGCCAAGCTCGACACCCTGGGTAACGGACTTGCCGTAGGACGCGTTGGCGCCGGTCAGCGGGCCGATGGTGCCGATCTTAAACGAAGCGTCGCTCGAAGCGGAACCGCTGTCGCCGCCGTTGGAGGAGCAGCCAGCTAGAATGGACATCGCCCCCAGACCTGCTGCGCTCGCGATAACGCTCCTGCGATTCATAACAGGGTTCAATGACTTACCGGTGAGGCTCGACATGCGGCTCTCCTCTCAAATCTCGTCGGGTTTCGGTTACCCGACAGGCCATCCTTCGCCGTGTTCGGCGTTCGCAAAATAGTAGACGCTTTAGTTGAGAAAAGTGGCGATTATTTCAACTTTTCTTTTGCTTTGTCCATTTATCCATATTTATGCGTATTTCTATCAGTTTATGCAGTTTAGCCACTTTATTATGTGAAAGTAATGTTTCTGTTCTGTTACAAGCGCCCTTGCCCTGAATAAAACGGCCTCACCGGTCTCGTTATATGCACTTAGGCGGAGATGTACTTGCCGTCCTGGATTACATAGGCTGTCCATGCCGTCGGCACCCATTAGTGTCATGTCGTAGCTCATGTCCTTGGCGTTCTTGAGCAAAACGGACGCTGGGGTGAAATAGATCGGGGCAAAAATAAGCGTGGCTCCGACAAGGAAACTCCTGCGGTTAAGTACGTTGTTGATGCTAAGCATGGTGCCCCCCTCTTCGCTGGCCGCAGTGCGGCCGTCTTGCGGTACGGGGCAAACCTCATGGTGCAAACGTTGACAGTTTGTTACGGAGTTCCGTTTGTAGCGAGCATGTTTCCAATGTTTCCGCAGCGTTTCGGGGGTGCCGTTTTGTGCGACTCCTGTTGCCTGGCGAGCACGCGCCCTCGGTTCACGCTAGAATGCACTCAACCTTTAAGCGGTTAATCCATCCATAAGATGCACGAAGGAGCTATCTATGAGCGAACCCCTGCGCACCGTGAACGTCGGTCTGATCGGTCTGGGAACCGTCGGCGGCGGCGTGGCCCGTCTGATCAAGAGCCACCACGATGAGTACCTGGCAGCCTACGGCATCGACCTTAAGCTGACCCGCGCCTGCGCGCTTGCTTGGGAGCAGGCCGAGGCGGCAGGCATTGAGCGCGAGGCCTTTACGAGTGACTGGCACGACGTCGTCAGCGACCCCGCCGTCGACATCGTCGTCGAGCTGATCGGCGGTGAGCATCCCGCAACCTAGATCTTCACCACTGCCTTTGAGCACGGCAAGCACGTCGTCTCTGCCAACAAGGCCCTACTGGGCCGTCACGTCGAGACGCTTGCCGAGAAGGCACGCGCGTGCGGCGTGCAGATTAAGTGCGAGGCCAGCTGCGGCGGCGGCATCCCCATCGTGAGCACGCTTGAGCACGACCTGGTGGGCAACAAGATCCTGACCATCGCCGGTATTCTCAACGGTACCACCAACTACATCCTGTCGCGCATGGACGCCGAGGGTGCCGATTACGCCGACGTGCTCGCCGACGCGCAGGCCAAGGGCTATGCCGAGGCCGACCCGTCCGCCGACGTCGACGGCTTCGACGCCGCCAGCAAAACGGCGATCCTCGCCTCCATCGGCTTTGGCACCCGTGTGACCACCGACGACGTATACCAGCAGGGCATCCGTACCATCGGCGCCGAGGACATCGCCCAGGCACGCGAACTCGGCTACACCATTAAGCTGCTCGGCATCGCCCGCAACACCGACGCCGGCGTCGACGTCCGCGTGCATCCCACGCTGATCCCCGCCGACCACATGCTCGCCAAGGTCAACGGCGCCATGAACGCCGTCTACGTGGTGGGTGACGCCGTGGGCGAAACCATGTTCTACGGTGCCGGCGCAGGCTCCTTCCCCACCGCAAGCGCCGTCGTGGGCGATATCCTGTCGCTCTCCGAGCAGATCAGCCGCGGCGTGGCTCCGCTTCCCGAGATTGAGCCCTATGGTCACAACCTCGCCTTTAAGCCCATGGACGAACTCCAGACCAAGTACTATGTACGTCTGAAGGTCGCCGACCGCGTGGGCGCCCTGTCCGAGACGGTCGACATCTTTGCCAAGCACAACATCTCGATCTCGCTCATCAACCAGGTCGAGGACGGCAAGTCGGGCGTCAGCGATGCCTGCTCGGTCATCTTCCTGACGCACCGCGCACTCGAGAAGGACGTCCAGGCTGCCGCCGCCGAGCTTGCCAGTGTCGACTGCGTGGCCGAGGTCGCCAACGTCCTGCGTATCGAGGACGTCGAGGCCTGGACCGAAGGTGTTATGGCCAACTAATCCAACGCTTGCCTAGCAATACACGCTTTGAGGGCTCCCGTCCGATGTGGGACGGGAGCCCTTTTGTCTCCTGCCCCAAGCACAACGGCAGAGTACATTTGCGCGAACCGCTCATCGGTAACGCGGGCTACCGTTCACCGATATGCAGACGCGACCGATTCCGGCTACCGCTACGCTGTGCTGCGAATGTCCGCCCGCGATGAGAGGAAGCACCATGTTGCTCGAGGGCAAGAAAGCAATCATCACCGGAGGCACGCGCGGTATCGGCTATGCCATCGCCTGTCGCTTTATCGAGGAGGGCGCCGCCGTCACGGTCTTTGGCTCGCGTCAGGAGACTGCCGACGCCGCCGTTGAAAAGCTGGCCGCAGCCTATCCCGAGGCCAAGGTCTGGGGCCGCACCTGCGACCTCACCTCGCTCGAGGCCGTAACCGAGGCCTTTACCGAGGCAGCCGCCGACATGGGTGGCCTGGACACGGTCGTTAACAACGCCGGCATCTCCCAGCGCTCGCCGCTTCTGGAGTACACGGCCGAAGAGTTCGCCAAGGTCATGGACCTCAACGTCGTCGCCGTCTTTAACGGCCACCAAGCCGCTGCCAAGATTATGGCCGAGGCAGGCCACGGCGGCACCATCACCACCACGAGCTCGATGGTCGCCAAGTACGGTCAGCCCTCCGGCGTTGGCTATCCCACGTCCAAGTTCGCCGTCAACGGTATGGTCCAGTCGCTCTCGCGCGAGCTCGCCCCCATGGGCATTCGCGTCAACGCTGTCGCTCCCGGCGTGACCAAGACCGATATGGTCGCCAACCTTCCCGAAGAGGTCATCAAGCCCATCATCGCCACCATTCCGCTCGGCCGCATGGGCGAGCCCGAGGACGTCGCCAACGCCTTCGTTTTCCTAGCGAGCGACATGTCCTCCTATGTCACGGGCGCCGTGCTCCCCGTCGACGGAGCCGCCCGCTCTTAAGGGACCACAAGCCTCAGCTCCCAGCCTCAACATAGTCCAACAAAGAAGGCGCGCCGTCTGCATCAACTGCAGGCAGCGCGCCTTCTTCTGTTTGAAAGGGAAGCTGTGTCCCGGAATTCCGACTCAGACCGGGACGCAGCTTCCCTCAGGGCCATGTTTCGGAAAGAGCGCCCCGTTTTGAACGCCGATTCTGGGATACCGTTTCCGCAACGGGTCTCTCGCGGAAACTGCATCCCACTCTGAGCGCCCATTCCGGGACACAGTTTCCCAACGGCCCCCGTTTCGGAAACCACATCCCGTTCCGAGCCTTCAAAGCAGGACGCGGCTTCCCCGAGAGAGTATCGACTACTTGCCGTCGTCGTCCTCGGCTTCTTCTCTTGCATAGAGCTCCAGCATGCGGCGGCGGTATTCGCGCACGGCGAGCTTGGCGCGCTCCAGGCGGCGACGCTCGCGCGGAGTCAGCTCGGACGGGTCGACCTCGTCTCCATAGGTCTTATCGGCAAGAAGATGTGCCGCGTCCACAATACGGGCATCGATATGGCCGCTCGCCGCCTCGGCGGAAAGACGCTCGGCAATCGTATCGAGCGTAGGCAAGCCCTCGAATACGCGACCATGGCCATGCGAAGTCAGCAGCTCGTGCTCACGTGCGAGCAGGCTCGCCAAATCGTGATGGGCGCGCAGGATGTCGAGCGCATCGGATGGATGCTCGGCAACTTCTGCCACGGCGGCGACCGGCGCGGCGTCGACCACGCGGTAGAAGAGCTGCGCGAGCAACGGCATCAAGAACACCGTGATGGCACCGGCGGCAACCATGACCGACGCAATATCTTGCGACAGCGCGCCCGCGTTGACGGCAACGCTTGTCACGGCAACGATGATCGGCAGGGCCGTGGTGCAGTACAGGGCCACGGTAATGCGACCATACGCCGACACATCGCGCGTCGCAGGACAAATGCTCATAGAGATGAGAATGGGAACGGCACGAATAATCAACAACGCCACGATAAAGCCCACGAGCAGACCCGGGCGCGACGCCACGGCCGTCAGATTGATCTTTGCGCCCGATACGGTAAAGAATACCGGAATCAAAAAGCCGTAGGCCAGGCCGTCGAGCTTGGTCTCGAGCGTATGGTTGCCCTCGGGGATGATGTAGCGCAGGACAAAGCCGGCGGCAAAAGAACCCAACACGATGTCGAGATCAAAGACAGCCGAGAACGCCACGAGTGTGACCAGGATGAGCACCGTCAGGCGCACGAAGGTCTGCGACGTGGTATCGGCACGTTCCTCGACAAACGCAAAGAAGCGGCTGCCGACGCGCTTGGAGCGGCTCGGGACCACGGCCAGCAACACGCAGACCACCGCAAACAAGCCAAGGATCACAAGCGTTTGGATGCCGGTGCGGGCAGACAGCAGCACCGACATGGCAAGCACAGGGCCGAGCTCACCCCAAGTGCCATACGCGAGAATCGAGTCGCCCACGCGCGTGCCGGTGAGCGAGCGCTCACGCATGATGGGCACGAGCGTACCGAGCGCCGTCGAAGTGAGGGCAAGCGTCACGGCGATACCGTCGAAATGACTGACCGAGAACCACGGGGTAAAGCGTACGGCAAGCCAGGCGATACCAAACGTGACGACCCACGTCGCCAAGCCGTAGCGCCCCTCGACGCCCGTGATGCTCTTGGGGTCGATCTCAAAGCCGGCAAGCAGGAACAAGAAGGCCAGGCCCAGCTCGGACACAAGCGAGACCTCGGCATCTACATGGATGACGCCGAGCATATGGGGTCCCAGCACCGCGCCGAGCACGAGCAAAAAGACCGTCTCGGGAACGGGTTTTCCGGGAATCGCCGAGGCGATAAAAGGACTCGCAAAGGCCACGAGTGCGATGATGGCGAGCGAAACGAATGCCATGTGATGCCTTTCTCTTGTTTGCGCTTCACTGTAGCACCCTCGCCGTCCTCAACGCGCCGCGAGCTGTCGTATCATAGTGAGGTTTACAAACATGTGGCTCAAGGCGACCGCGAGGCTTGTCCCGTAAACCGACCGCTGCCGCATACCGTACCGTACGCCCAACCGATCAGGAAGGCAGGAACCAATGGTCTCTCGTATCTACGTGGAGAAGAAACCCGGGTTCGACGTCGAGGCTCAGCAGCTCAAGGGCGAGCTGACCGAAATTCTCGGCATCAAGGGCATCGAGGCCCTGAGGATCATCAACCGCTACGACGTCGAGGGCATCGACGAGGAGCTTTTCCGCTCCTGCGTGCCGACCGTCTTTAGCGAGCCCCAGGTCGATGTGACCTACGACGAACTCCCCGCAAGCGATGGCGCCGTCTTTGCCGTCGAATTCCTGCCTGGCCAGTTTGACCAGCGCGCCGACTCCGCCAGCGAGTGCGTGCAGCTCATCAGCCAGGGCGAGCGCCCCGCCGTGCGCTCCGCCAAGGTCTATATGATCTCGGGCGCTCTGGACGAGGCCGCCATCGATGCCATCAAGCACTACGTGGTGAACCCCGTCGAGGCGCGCATCGCCTCGCTCGACCTGCCCGAGACGCTGTACATGGAGACTCCCGAGCCCCAGCCCGTCGAGGTGCTCGACGGCTTCCGCAAGCTCGACGAGGCCGGCCTTGCCGCCTTTATCGCCGATCGCGGCCTTGCCATGGACGAGGCAGACATCGCCTTCTGCCAGCAGTACTTCCGCGATGAGGACCGCGACCCCACCATCACCGAGATCCGCGTGATCGACACCTACTGGTCCGACCACTGCCGCCACACCACCTTCGGCACCGTCCTGGACGACGTGACGATCGACGACGCCGTGGTGCAGCAAGCCTTCGACCGCTACATGGAGATGCGCCACGAACTCGGCCGCGACGCCAAGCCCGTCTGCCTCATGGACATGGGCACCATCGGCGCCAAGTACCTTAAGAAGACCGGCGTCATGACCGATGTCGACGAGTCCGAGGAGATCAACGCCTGCACCGTCAAGGTGAAGGTCGATGTCGACGGCGAGGACCAGGACTGGCTGTTCCTGTTTAAGAACGAGACCCACAACCACCCGACCGAGATCGAGCCCTTCGGCGGTGCCGCCACCTGCGTGGGCGGCGCCATCCGCGACCCGCTCTCGGGCCGCAGCTACGTGTACCAGGCCATGCGTGTCACCGGCGCCGGTGACCCCACCGTCCCGGTTTCCGAGACGCTCGAGGGCAAGCTGCCGCAGCGCAAGCTCGTGACCACTGCCGCCGCCGGCTACTCCAGCTACGGCAACCAGATCGGCCTTGCCACCGGTCAGGTCAACGAACTCTATCACCCCGGTTACGTGGCCAAGCGCATGGAGGTTGGCGCCGTCGTGGGCGCTACCCCGGCAAACCACGTTCGTCGCGAGTGCCCCGCCCCCACCGACAAGATCATCCTGCTGGGCGGCCGCACCGGCCGCGATGGCATCGGTGGCGCCACCGGCTCCTCCAAGACCCAGAACACCGAGTCCATCGAGACCTCGGGTGCCGAGGTCCAGAAGGGCAACGCCCCTGTCGAGCGCAAGCTGCAGCGTCTGTTCCGCCGCGGCGACGCCTGCCGTCTGATCAAGCGCTGCAACGACTTTGGCGCCGGCGGCGTCTCGGTCGCCGTGGGCGAGCTTGCCGACGGCCTGTATGTCGACCTGGACACCGTGACCAAGAAGTACGACGGCCTGGACGGCACCGAGCTCGCTATCTCTGAGTCCCAGGAGCGCATGGCCTGCGCCGTCGCCGACGGTGACGTCGAGGAGTTCATGGGCTACGCCGCCGAGGAGAACCTGGAGGCGACCGTTATCGCCGAGGTTACCGCTGAGCCGCGCATGCGCATGGCCTGGAACGGCGTCGCTATCGTCGACCTGTCCCGCGAGTTCCTCAACTCCAACGGCGCACCCAAGCACCAGGTCGCCCACGTGTGCGCCCGTAGCGTGTGGCAGCCCAGCTGGGCCGGCACCACGCTCGCCGAGCGCATGACCTCGCTCGTCACCGACCTCAACGTCGCTTCCAACAAGGGCCTTTCCGAGCGCTTCGACTCCACCATCGGCGCCGCGACAGTGCTCATGCCCTTTGGCGGCAAGACGCAGCTCACCCCCAGCTCGGCCATGGTCGCCAAGTTCCCCGTGGGCGGCGAGACCACCACGGCGAGTGCCATGGCATGGGGCTTCAACCCCTATCTGATGGAGGCCGACCAGTTTGCGGGCGCCTACCTGTCCGTGGTCGAGTCCATCGCCAAGCTCGTGGCTGCCGGCTTTGAGCACAAGCGCGCCTATCTCTCCTTCCAGGAGTACTTCGAGCGTCTGCGCACCGAGGCCGAGCGCTGGGGCAAGCCCACGGCAGCCGTCCTGGGCGCCCTCATGGCCCAAGTCGACCTGGGTGCCGGCGCCATCGGCGGCAAGGACTCCATGAGCGGTTCGTTTGAGGACGAGACCGGCGAGCTCAACGTTCCGCCGACCCTGATCAGCTTCGCCGTCGCCGTGGGCAAGGCCGCCCGCGCCGTCTCGCCCGAGTTCAAGGGCCTCACGCACCGCGTCGTCCGCATCGCCCCCGCCACCTATGGCGAGGACTACCGTCCCGACGCCCAGCAGTTGCTCGCCGCGTTTGACGCCGTCGAGGCGCTCACTGCTACCGGCAACGCCCTGGCCATATCCACGCCCGGCTACGGCTGCGGCGCCGAGAGCCTCTTTAAGATGTGCGTCGGTAACCAGATCGGTATCGAGCTTGCCGAGGATGTAGACGTGGAGAGCCTCTTCACCCCGCTCTACGGCAGTTTTATCGTCGAGCTCGCCGAGGACGCCGAGCTGCCCGAGGTCGCCGACGGCGTTGTCGTCGAGCCCCTGGGCACCACCGTCGAGGGCTATGTCATCGACACCGGCTCCGAGGTCATCGAGCTCGCCGAGCTCCAGGAGGCCTGGGAGAGCGGCATCGAGGGCGTCTTCGCCTACCGCAGCGCCGGCGAGACCCCCGAGGTCGAGACCATCGACTTCCGCGCCAAGGATATCCACGTGTACGGCGGCGCCAAGATCGCCCGCCCGCGCGTGATCATCCCCGTGTTCCCCGGCAACAACTGCGAGTACGACAGCGCCCGCGCCTTCCGTGCCGCCGGTGCCGAGGCCGACACCTTCGTGATCAACAACCTCACGCCCGAGGCCGTCGCCGAGAGCACCCACGAGCTTGCCCGCCGCATCCGTGCAAGCCAGATCGTTATGATCCCCGGCGGCTTCTCGGGCGGCGACGAGCCCGACGGCTCTGCCAAGTTCATCACGGCGTTCTTCCGCGCTCCCGAGGTCACCGAGGCAGTCCGCGACCTGCTCAAGGCCCGCGATGGCCTGATGCTGGGCATCTGCAACGGCTTCCAGGCCCTGATCAAGCTCGGCCTGGTGCCCTACGGCGACATCGTCGACGCCACGCCCGATGCGCCCACGTTGACGTTCAACACCATCGGTCGCCACCAGAGCCGTCTGGTGCGCACCCGCATCTCGTCCAACTTGTCCCCGTGGCTGTCGCAGTGCAGCCTGGACGACCCCTATACCGTCGCCATCAGCCACGGCGAGGGCCGCTTTGTCGCCAATGACGAAGTGCTCGCCCAGCTGATCGCCAACGGCCAGGTCGCCACGCAGTACGTGGGCGAGAACGGCAAACCCAGCATGGACCTTTCCGTCAACCCCAACGGCTCCGCACTCGCCATCGAGGGCATCACGAGCCCCGACGGCCGTGTCCTGGGCAAGATGGGCCATGCCGAGCGTCGCGGCGACAACCTGTACTGCAACGTGCCCGAGCATGTCCCCGGCGACAAATTCATGCCGATCTTTGAGAGCAGCGTAGCCTACTTCGCTTAATACGTTTCCATCGGGTACAATCCCCTCGGGTAACAACACCCGCCACCGGCACCCCCGGTGGCGGGTTCTTTTTTGCTTTGCGCGTATAGGAGAAGGACATCATGGAAAGCCGCAAGCCGTATCTCGCCACCCTGCCCGGACTCATCCTGGGCTGTCTCGTTTGCTGCGCGCTCTGGGGCTCCGCCTTCCCCTGCATCAAGATCGGCTACGGCCTCTTTGGTATTCCCGCGCACGACAGCGCCTCGCAGCTGCTCTTCGCGGGCCTGCGCTTCACCCTTGCCGGCATGCTGGTCATTGTTGGCATGAGCGTGGCCCAGCGCCGACTGCTCGTTCCGCAAGCGCGCGATATCAAGCCCATCTGCATCTTGTCGCTCTTCCAGACTATCGGGCAGTACTTCTTTTTCTACCTGGGCCTCTCGCGCGCCAGCGCCATGTCGAGCTCCATCATCGAGGCCAGCGCCAACTTCCTCGCAATCCTCTTTGCCGCCCTGGCATTTCACACCGAGAAGCTCAATGCGGCCAAAGTGCTCGGCTGCGTACTGGGCTTTGCCGGCGTCGCGCTCGTCAACCTTTCGGGCGCGGACGGCACCTTTGGCTTTACGCTCGACGGCGAGGGTTTTATCCTAGCCTCCACCGTCGCGGGTGCCCTTTCGACCTGCCTGATCGGTATCTTCTCGCGTGAGCACGACGGCGTCTTGCTTGCCGGGTGGCAGTTCTTGGTCGGCGGCCTGGTCCTCACCGCCATCGGCTTTTTGATGGGTGGCGCGCTCTCCCCCACGGCGATTGCCCCCGCCATCGCGCTCATCATCTACATGGCGCTTATCTCCGCGGTCGCCTACTCGCTGTGGTCGCGCCTGCTTGCCGTCAACCCCGTCAGCCGCGTCTCGGTCTTTGGGTTTATGAACCCCGTCTTTGGTGTGCTGCTGAGCGCGCTGCTGCTCGGCGAGGGCGCTGGCACGAGCCCCATTACCGTCATCGTTGCCCTGCTGTTGGTCTGCGGCGGCATCATCATCGTCAACAAACCCAAAAAAGCCTAGCGAGCTCACCTTTTTAAAGAGGGCGTTCGCACACTTTAGCTCAATGGAGCACACTGATTCTCGTTGATTTCGTACCGAGCCGCGGCGGCAGACGCTCGTCTTGCCGCACCGCGCCTGGGCGTTATGGCCGGTGGCCCCCGCAAACGCAAAAAGGGCGCACGACCATCGCAACGGTCGTGCGCCCTTTTTTCTAGCGCATCTGGGCGCCGGCTTTCTTTTTCTCGGCCTTGACGCGGTAGAGTTCCGCGTCGGCAGCGCGAAGCAAGTCTTGCCAGGTATCGACGCCATCACCAACCCGTGCGTAGCCGATGGACATCCGCAACAGATACGGAACCTCGGCGCGCGCGAGCTCGTCGTTAATCGCCGAACACAGATCTATGATGTCCTGTTCCGCTGCTGCCTTTTGGAGCACCACGAACTCATCGCCACCATAACGTGCAATAAAGCCACCAGACGCCGAGCAGACTTCTTTGAGCGCAGCGGATATGACCTGAAGAGCGTGGTCGCCCTCCACATGCCCATAGCGATCGTTAATCTGCTTAAAGCCGTCGGCGTCCATCATGAGCAGATACACATCTTCGGCCTGATCCACATTTGAGAAGAGCGACAGCATATAGGTCTCAAAACGGTTGCGATTGTTGAGGCCAGTCAACGGGTCGGTCGAGATGAGTTGCTCCTGGCAGATAATGTAGAGCAGCAACATGCTAATCATTATGCCGACACAAAGGCCAGGCACCGAGTATACGATCTGAAAGGTACCGCCCACCAGGGCCGGAATGGCGAAAAATGCCAAGGTTCGATAGATAGCCTTCGTCTGCAAGCTCTCGACCCTGCGAGATTGCACAAACGCATGCAGGGACGTATGTATAACGTAACAGTAGCTGACAATGGGCTGGATCATATAGGCAAAGCCGCGACGATACACGCCCTGCGAATCGATATAGAACAAGGCGTGCGTCCAGTAACTGGTAAAAGCCAGCACGACCACCAGAGCCGTAGGCAACGTTACAAGCACCACCCTATAGCGCGAGGTCACAAGGCGAGAGCCCTGCATCGTCTCGGAATAGATAAACCAAATGAGACACGCGATGGCAAAGAGCGAAAACGAAACCGCGTTGGAAATCCAGTTGGCAGCAATACCCAACGTGCCGTCCGCACCATCCGAAAGCGTCCAGATCATATCGAATAATATGTACGCGGCAGAGGTGTAGCCAAGCATGCTAAACAATAGCTGCAGGGTGCTCGAGAACAAGGAGCGACGACTTCGCGCGGCAAGCCCGATAAGAACAATCATGCATAGCAGGAATATCTCAATCTTGAGTGCCTTAACCACTAGACGCCATCCCTTCAATATCCGAATGGTCAGAATCGCCCAATTCGAATCAGGGCAATAAACACCCCTTTACTCCGCAGGGGTAAAGGGAATCATAGCAAAGCGCCCGAACATCACTGCAAAACAGTTTCTGTTCGGGCGCTCGGACGGCGCGAATTGCACGCCGGAATCAATTATCGGTAACGGCCGTTACTCGCCATCGATGTCGGTCGCGACGGCCTCCTCGATGGCCTCGACACCGGCAGGCGACAGGTCCTCCTTGCCCTGGCAGAACTTCTTGTCGACCCAGCCGGTCAGAATCGGAGCCATGATTGCCGTGATGATAACGGCAGTGGCGATCTGGGCGTACGCGGTGGGCGCAAGCTCGGCGTAGCGCGGCGCGACCTCGGCGAGAGCAACCGGCGTGGTCATAGCCGTGCCGGCGATGGTGGAACAAGCCACGGCAGCCTTGCCGTTACCACCGCACAGGCGCTCGAACGCAAAGGTGATGGGACCGACGACAAACAGCGTGACAAGGCCCAGCAAGATGCCGGAAATACCACCGGCGATGAAGCTCGAAAGGCTCATGGACGCACCGAGCTGAAAACCAATTACAGCGATCGCGGGATTGGCGCCGGGAACCAGCAGGTTCTTGATAAACGGGAACAGGTTGCCCAGAACCATGCCGATAACGAGCGGCAAAATGGAGCCGATGATAGTACCGACAGGGATGTTGGCAAGACCCGAAACACCAAGGACGATCATCGTGACGGCGGGGCCGGCCGTAAAGAACAGGATACCGACGGCGCCCTGCTCGGACTCATCGCCGAACTCGCCCATGATGCCCGTATAGAGCGCCATGTTGCAAAACGTAATGCCGCCGATGATAGACACGGAGCTCAGACCCAGGAAGTTGTCGTTAAAGAAATATGCCACGCCTAGGCCGAGAGCCGCTGCGACGACCAGCTTGGGAATCAGCACGACGATACCGGTCTTGATGGCGCCCGGCGTGGACTTAAAGCTGATGCCGGCGCCCACGAACAGCAGGATCGCGGCGACGATGGTATTGGAGCCACCGCGGCAGGCAGCCGTAAAGAAGCCGCCGATCTCAAAAACCTGCGGGCAGAAGGTGTTGAGCAAAAGACCGACGATCATCGGATAGATCATGATGTCGCCCGGGATGCGCGGAACCTTGAATTTCTTTTGCTCGTTGGCAGTCGCTTCCTGTGCCATGAAACCCCCATTTCCGCTGACGCGGAACAAAAGCCCACGTCATGCTTTGCTACAGTAAAGTTTGACCATGGTACCAGAAGAAATAGACCAGCTCGGTGAAAAATTCGACAAGTTGGGATGGAACGAGATTCGGCGCCCGCGACGCCACCCCTATATAAGGCTCAAGACAATATAGAGTACGATGCCCGAGACGCAGCACCACAGCATCGATTTTGTCTTGACCGCCACGACCACGACGCCGACGGCCGCAATCCAGGGAACCAAGGCAGGCCAGAGTCCCGCGTCGAACGCGCCGGGGCTCACCAAGTCGTTGGCGACCAGCGCGGCAAAGGCAGCGGGCGGGATATAGCCCAGGGCCTCGGTAATGCGGGGCGACAGGGTCCGCCCGCGCAAGGCGAACGCCGGCGCGATGCGAAAGAACGCGATAGCAGCCCACGACGACAGCCACAGAACCAAGAACTCGTTAACGGGCATCGCGGGCACCTCTTCCGTCAAATACAGCATCGCACGCCAACGCAATGGCAATGCCGGCCACGACGCTTGCCGGCACGGCAATATTCGTGAGGCCCAAGAACTTGCATACGGCGACGGACACCGCGCCCGAAACCGCCGCGACAACGTTGCCGCGCGACAGCCGCTGCGAAAAGAGCAGGCAGATAAAGAGCGAGGTGCAGACAAAGGCTGCAATGGCGGTGGGAACATCGACAACGGCGCCGACGATGGTGCCCATCGTACACGAAACGCCCCATGTTGCGATGAGGATCACGTTGAGCACAAAGGACTCGCGCGGGCCCCAATCCTCCCCTTCAACCAACTTGGCAAGCGAGATGCCATATGCCTCCTCGGTAAGTGTCGCGGCAACAGCCAGCGTCTGACGCTTCGAGGCACCCGTCAGATGCGGCGCGATCGATGCCGAGTAAAGCGCAAAACGCGAGGAGATGGCGGCAACGCTCGCGATAATCGAAGGTGCCGGCACGTCCGCCAGCCAAAGATTGCAGATCATAAACTGGCCGCTGCCCGTCACAAACGTGCTGCTCAGGGCAAAGACCATCCAGGGCTCCATTCCCGTCTGCCCCATGATCATTCCGCACGGCGCGCCTATTGCAACATAGGTAAGCATCACCGGCCAGACGGTTCTAACGATTTTGAACACCATACGCTTCTCATCCTGACAAGGTCTCCGAGCCGCATGTAGCGATACGGCAGAATCATCATCCGACAGCAACCGAGTTCACCTACAATTGCCACCGGATCGAAAGACACAACTTTTTAGGAAGTCATTATGACAGCTATCGATCGAGACCGGGCGCGCGCGGCCTTCAAAAGCTACACCGATGCCTACGACGCCACCAACCCACGCATCGCGCTCAAAATCGAGCATACGTACCACGTGGCCGAGGCATGCGATGCCGTAGCGCGCGAGCAGGGCTGGTCGTCAGAAGATATTGACCTGGCATGGCTTTGCGGCCTGCTACACGATATGGGCCGCTTTGAGCAGCTGCGACGCTGGGACACCTTTAAGGACGCCGAGAGCATGAGCCATGCGGCGCTGGGCATCGAGGTCCTCTTTGGCGAGAATCCCGCCGATGCACCCGCCACGACAAACATCCGTGACTTTATCGAAACCGGTGCGCATGACGAGCTCATCCGAGCGAGCATCGCCTATCACAGCGACTTTCGCCTGCCGGCACAACTCGACGAGCGTACACGGTGCTTCTGCGATATCGTGCGCGATGGCGACAAGATCGACATTATGCGCACCATCGCCGACAGCACCGTCGACACTATCCTCAAGGTGGACGAGAAGACGTTTCTCGGCAGCCGTTTCTCGTCGCCGACACTTGCCGCCTTTGACGAGCACCGCTGCGTCGCACGCGATGAGCGCGATGAGCCCGCCGACTTCTTGGTGGGGCTTATCTGCTTTATGTTTGAGCTCGTCTATCCAGCAAGCCGCGCGCTGGCGCGCGAGCAGGGCGATATCTACCGCCTGCTCGACGCGCCCTTTGGCATTACGCGGCCCTTTACCGACCCCGCCACGCAGGCGACTTGGAGCCGCCTTAAGGACGAGATGCGCGACTGGCTGGCGCGCGCCTAGCGCTCAAGCTGGGCCAGCAGTTCCTCGACGACCTCGACGGCATCGCCGACAACCTTGTACTGGGCAGCACCAAAGATGGGGGCATCCGGGTCCTCGTTGATGGCGATAATGCACTCTGCCCCACCGATGCCGGCAAGATGCTGGATGGCGCCCGAAACACCGATACTCACGAGAAGCTTGGGCGAAACCGATACGCCGGTCTGGCCAATCTGATGGCGACACTCCAACCAGCCGGCCTCCACGACAGGTCGCGTGCAACCAAGCTCGGCTCCCAGAGCCTCGGCGAGCCTTCGCATCAGGGGCAGATTCTTCTTGGAGCCAATGCCGCGGCCCACCACGACCAAGCGCTCGGCATCGGCGATCGAGGCCTGCTGCCTCCACTCCTCGGCGGGAATCGAGATCTCGACACGAGCCTTAGCATCATCCGCAAGCGATATCTGGGTGATCGTGCCGGAGCGGTCGTAGTCAAAGTCGGGCGCCTTAAAGATGCCGGGACGAACCGTTGCCATCTGGGGACGATGATTGGGGCAGACGATGGTGGCCATCAGGTTGCCGCCAAACGCCGGACGCGTCTGTTGCAGCAGCCCCGTCTCCGTATCCATCGAAAGTACGGTGCAGTCAGCCGTAAGGCCCGTCTGCAAGCGCACGGCAACGCCGGGTGCCAGTTCGCGGCCAAAAGCGGTCGCACCGTATAGGATGGCCTCGGGTTTGCGTTCGGCTACCAAATCGCAGATCAAGCGGGCGTAGACCTCCGCATCGTTTTGGCGCAGGCGCTCGTCGCGACAGGCCAGGACTTCGTCGGCGCCCGCGCAAACCAGATGCTCCAGGTCGCCGAGAGAACCCTCGGGACCCATACCGATCAGTGCCACCAGACGGCAGTCGCGAGCATCGGCAAGCTCGCGGCCCTTGCCCATAAGCTCATAGGCAACGGGAGTCACCGTATCGTGCTCGTCGGTCTGCGCGAATACCCAAATGTCTCGATATGCATCAAGGTCCACCGCACCAGCGGCCTCGTCACGCTCGATCGAGATAGCGTTGACAGGGCAGGCGTCGACGCACCCACCGCATAGGATGCAGCCGTCGGTTACGCGGGCGCATCGGCTGGGTCGCTCGCCTTCCACTACGATGCCGCCCGAGGCACAGGCGCGAACGCAGCGACCGCAGCCGATACAGGCTTCGCTATCGATAATCAGTCCGCTCATCTATGCCATCCCCTCGATAATCTTGGCAAGCTTTGCCGCCTGCTCGGACGCCGTCCCCTCAACGGCCTCGCACGTTTGGTCACGGTCGGGCACAAACGAGCGCACGACCTGTGTCGGCGACCCGGCAAGACCGCAACGCGCGGGGTCGGCGTTCACGTCGGCGGCACTGACCACGCGCACGTCCGCCTCCTCCGCCGCGCGAATACCGGCAATACTCGGCATACGCAACTGGCCAATCTCCTTGGCAGTCGTCATCGCGCACGGCATCTCAAGGTACACCGTCTCCTCGCCGGCATCGCATCCGTGAACGAGCGCCAGCGAGCCACAGGTCGTAAAGCCCGCGCTCTGCACGCAGCTCACGTCGGTCACGCAGGGAATATCAAAGGCACCGGCAAGCTCGGGACCAATCTGGGCCGTATCGCCATCCACCGCCATCTTGCCGCAGATGAGCAGGTCGAAGTCCTCGTCGAGCGCCTCGATGCCGCACTTGAGGGCATAGGTGGTTGCCAGGGTATCGGCACCTGCAAAGGCGCGATCGGTCAGCAGCAGCGCATCGTCGGCGCCTCGAGCGATGCAGTCGCGCAGCAGCGACTCGGTCGCGGGGATGCCCATCGACACCACCGTCACGCGCACATCCATGCCAAAGCCGATAAAGTCGTCCTTCAGCGCCAGCGCGCATTCCAAAGCGCTCGCATCAAAGGGATTAATGACCGCCTGCTTGCCATCGCGCACGATGGTATTGGTCTTGGGGTCCATCTTGACCTCGGTGCTGCCCGGCACGGCCTTGACGCACACCACCATATGGAAATCGCTCATCTTCACGCGCCCCCTTTCTGGACGAGCTCATCCAAGAGCTTCTCCGAAAACAGGTTACCGCGACCCAGCTGCCCGGCAGGATCGAGCTGGAGCTTGAGCCGCGCCGACTCGACCATGGCCTCGTGGCCGTACATCGTCTCCAAGAAGCCCGCCTTGATCTTGCCGACGCCGTGTTCTGCGGAGACGGCACCGCCCATGGCCGTGACCTCGGAAGCCCACTGGGCAAAGAGTTCTGCGCCGCGGCGATAATCCTGTGCATCGCGCGGCAGAATGTTCACATGCAGATGGTTGTTACCGATATGCCCCCAGGCGGCAGATTCAAGCCCACTTTCCGCCAGCGTGCGGCGATAGAGGGCGATAACATCGGCCAAGTGCGCGTTGGGCACCGACATGTCCGAACCCAGTTTGGTGATGGTGGGATCCATGCGGCGGCGCTCGTCGATGAGCATGTTGACGCTCTCGGGCACCGCATGGCGGAAGAATCGCTGACACTCGCGATCGACCTCGGTGCGCGCGACCCATGTCGCATCGTCACTGCCGCCCGCAAGCTCCAGTACCCACCCCAAGTGATACAGCTTCTCAGTCGCTTGGGCTTCGTCGTCGCAGTCGAGCTCCACGTAGACACAGACCTTGGCGTCTTTGTCGAGCGCAGGCAGCGAGGCAAACGCCGTCGACTGCTCGCGCTGGCGACGTAGAATATCCAGGGCGCCAGCATCGAAGTACTCGATGGCAGCCGCATGGGACAGGACGGGACGCATGGAATCGGTAAAGGACACGGCCTTGTCTTCGCTATTGAAAAAGCAGCTCACACCCCAAACGACCGCAGGCGCCGCCTGCAGGGCAATCTCGAGCTCGGTGATAACGCCGAGCGTGCCGCAAGCACCGATAAAGAGGTCGATGGCGTCCATTTCGTCCGCAACGAAATAGCCTGAGGCATTTTTTGTCTTGGGCATGGTATAGCCGGGAAGATCGAGCTCGAGCGTACGGCCCACTGCCGTCACGAGCGACAGGTGGCGGCCCTGGGCAAAAGCCTCGCCGCGCTGAAGCTCAAGCAAATCGCCATCAGCCAGCGCGACGTGGAGTCCCGTGATATGTGGGCGCATGGGACCGTAGGCGTAGCTGCGGGCACCAGAGGCGTTACATGCCGCCATGCCGCCCAGACAGGCAGATGCCTCGGTGGGATCGGTGGGAAAGAACTGCTCGGGGGCCTCTTGGAACTCCTCGTAGGCCTCAAGCGATGCCTGGTCCCAACCAGCAGTCGGCAGCACCTTCTTGCTCAGCTGCTTGCGCAGCTCCGAGAGCACAACGCCCGGCTCCACGCGCAGCAGAAATTGGCCTTGTTCATCGCGGCGAAGGCCCAAGTAGCGATTCATACGGGAAGTATTGAGGATATGCCCGCCGTGGGGCACGGCACCGGCGGCAAGGCCGGTTCGGGCGCCCTGAACCGTTACCGGGACACGCTCGGCATGGAGCTTTTCCAAAATGGCACGGACCTCGTCTTCCGTTGTCGGAAACGAGATGCTCGAGGCCTCGCCCGATGCGCGAGACTCATCGCGACCATACTCTTCGAACTCGTCGGTGAAGGGTTTGATGGTTGCAGACACGCGAACTCCCCCTTTAGCTAACTACAGTGTTTGCAGGGAGATGTTACCGCATCGTTTCGTCGACGTGTTCGAGACCGTCTCCATAATTGGCGATTTTTACGTTCGTGCAATTCGGCGAGCGGCTTGATTTCCTCGGCAGACGATGCTTTTGACACATATGGCCCCGCCGTCGCCGACCGCGCGATTGTCGCTTGAAAAAAGTTGGAGTATTTTTTGCCGCCTTTTACCTGCGGAGACACCAATCCGTCAAGCATTTGGTCAGCAATTGGTCAAGTAGTGGCTGATACCGTCGGCATCGACAGCCAAAACCGACAGAAGTTTTGGCCCCAGAAGCAGGGAGGTTCCCATGGCATATTACTGGCCCCAGTACGGCATCGCCATCGAAGTCGACGACGATCCCCATCTCCTGCCTTTCGACGAAGAGGCATTCCCCGATACGACGGTCTACCACGTTACCACCGATGTGATCTGCGACCCCGAATCGTTCTCGGCGCTCGCCCACCGCATCGCGCATATCCACGACATCGAGCTCCCTCCCGACTTCGACGAGCTTGTCTACTCACGCCGCCTGATGCTTCACATGCTCTTTGGAGCGAACCCGTCCACCTTTGCGCGCATCTATACCGCCAAGGATGCCGCATGAGCGCGAAGAAGCCACCCCACTTTGCAGGCCTGGGTCGTCGCAAGAAGCTCATCGTTGCCTGCTTGGCCATCGTCTGTGCCCTTGTCGCCGTAGGACTATACGCTTGGCAGTCGCAGCCCGTACCCGAGGCGGGCGCTTCGGTTACGACGGCCGAGGGCAAAACGCGCCAGGAAATCCAAGATGAGCTCGACGCCATCGTCCGCGACAACATGATGACGATTTCGGTCGCGCCGGTCGCTCAGCTGCAGGAGGACGGCAAGCTGCGCGTCAACGTGCAAAACGTCCAAGACAATAAATTTCCCCAGCGATTCCGCGTCATCCAAAACGACGAGACCATGTACGAATCCGGTGTGGTCGAGACCGGCAAGACAATCGAGACGTGCCCCGCCGGCGGCATCAAAGAAGGCGAGGCGTACATCGAGATCCAGGCACTCGATGCAAAGACTCTCGACAGCCACGGCAATCCGACACGTGTCAAGGTACGGGTTGAGCAAGCCGAGAACTAGCTTTCCGGCCGACGCGGCACCGCACGCAATTCACCAGCATTCGTCCAATCATCGCGGGGACGGCCCGCGACGAATAGAAAGGAACGACCATGGACATCACCAGGAACATGAACGGAGCCAGAGCGCTCGTCGTGGGCGCAGGGCTCGCGCTCGCGCTCGCAATGGGCGCCGCCCCGACGCCAGCTATGGCAGCCGGACGCGTTGGAACCACGAAAGTAATGGTCAGGACCGAGATCGACAACGTTGAGTTCAAAGTTCCGACGGTTATTCCCTTCGTCGCCAAGGCCGACGGCACGCTTCAGGGCCCCTCTGAAGACGCGACCACCATCGACAATCATTCGGCCTACGGCATCCATGTCACCAACATGAAGATCGACGCCATGAACACCTGGACCATTGCTGCCGACGCCAAGGCCGGAACCGCACAGAACTCCATCGACTTTAAGGTCGGCCCCGACGGCGCACTCCAGAACGCCAGCGCCGCAATGCAGGGGACAGGCCTCGATCTTTCCAAGAACGCAGCCTTCGACATGGGCTACCAGGGCATTGCCGGCGGCACGGACAAAATTAAGCTCAAGACAAGCGGAAACGTCGCCCGCGTCACGCGCGACATCTTCCGCGTAACCGGCGAAGGCGATCAGGTTGCAACGATCACCTGGACGGTCGAGCCCGGTGCGCACACGGCATAAGGCCGTCGCCCTGGCCGCCGCCGTCAGCATCCTAGCGTTTGGGCCAGCCCTGGCCTTTGCTCAGCAAGA
>DBGFJU010000106.1:0-2827 GCA_048529485.1 Collinsella aerofaciens
GAGCTCGGCGTACATGATGTTGTCGTAGATGTACTGCATCACGCGAATGACAGCCTTGAGGTTGTCCTGCATGTTGGGAACCTCGACGTAGGAGATGGCACCGCCCGGCGAAAGCTGCTGGAACATACCCTCGAACTTGAGCTTGTCGAATGCGTCGATCTCCTCGGACACGTGGACATGGTAGCTGTTGGTGATGTAGCCCTTGTCCGTCACGCCCGGGATGATGCCAAAACGACGCTGCAGGCACTTGGCGAACTTGTAGGTCGTCGACTCAAGCGGGGTACCGTACAGCGAGAAGTCAATATCGCTTTCGGCCTTCCACTCGGCGCACTTGTCGTTCATGCGCTGCATGACGGCCATGGCAAAGGGCGTGCCCTCCTTCTCGGTGTGGCTGTGGCCCGTCATGTACTTGACGCACTCATACAAGCCGGCATAACCCAGACTAATGGTGGAGTAACCGCCCACGAGCAGCTTATCGATCGTCTCGCCCTTCTTCAGGCGGGCGAGGGCACCGTACTGCCAAAGAATCGGTGCGGCGTCAGAAAGCGTACCCATCAGACGCTCATGACGGCACAGCAGGGCGCGGTGGCACAGCTCAAGGCGCTCGTCGAAGATTTTCCAGAACTTGTCCATGTCCTGATGCGAGCTCAGCGCGACATCAGGCAGGTTGATGGTCACGACGCCCTGGTTAAAGCGACCATAGTACTTGGGCTTGTTCGGGTCGTAGTTCAGCGCATTGGCAACGTTGTTAAAGCCGTTGCCCGAGCGGTCGGGCGTCAAGAAGCTGCGGCAGCCCATGCAGGTATAGCAGTCGCCGTTGCCGGCGGTCTCGCCCTTCGACAGCTTGAGCTCGCGCATCTTCTTCTCGGAGATGTAGTCGGGAACCATGCGCTTGGCGGTGCACTTGGCAGCCAGCTGGGTCAGGTAGAAGTACGGGGAATCCTCGTGAACGTTATCGTCCTCGAGTACATAGATGAGCTTGGGGAATGCCGGGGTAATCCAAACGCCGGCCTCGTTCTTAACGCCCTCGTAGCGCTGGCGAAGCGTCTCCTCCACGATCATGGCAAGGTCGTGCTTCTCCTGAGGCGTACGGGCCTCGTTAAGATACATAAAGACCGTCACGAACGGCGCCTGGCCATTGGTGGTCATAAGGGTCACGACCTGATACTGAATCGTCTGGACGCCGCGACGAATCTCATCGCGCAGGCGATCCTCAACAACCTCGCGGACCTTTTCGGGAGATGCGGAAACGCCGAGCTCCTCGAGCTCGCGGGCGACCTCGCCGCGAATCTTCTGACGGCTCACCTCGACGAACGGGGCGAGATGGGTCAGCGAAATCGACTGGCCACCGTACTGGGAGGAAGCAACCTGGGCGATGATCTGCGTCGCGATGTTGCAAGCGGTCGAGAAGCTGTGCGGCTTCTCAATCAGCGTACCCGAGATAACAGTACCGTTCTGGAGCATATCCTCCAGGTTCACCAGGTCGCAGTTATGCATGTGCTGGGCAAAGTAGTCCGAATCATGGAAGTGAATCAGGCCCTCATTGTGAGCATCCACAATCTCCTGGGGCAGCAGCACACGCTGAGTCAGGTCCTTGGAGATCTCGCCGGCCATGTAGTCACGCTGAACGGAATTGACGGTCGGGTTCTTGTTGGAGTTCTCCTGCTTGACCTCTTCGTTGTTGCACTCAATCAGCGACAGAATCTTGTCGTCGGTCGTGTTCTTCTGGCGCTTCAGGCTCTGAACATAGCGATAGATGATGTAATGGCGAGCGACCTCGTAGCAGTCGAGACGCATGATCTCGTCCTCGACCAGATCCTGGATCTCCTCGACCGACACGGTGTGACCCGCGTTCTCGCATGCCTCGGCGACGTTTTGTGCCGCGTAAACCACCTGGCGGTCGGTAAGACGAGAGCTCTCCTCGACCTCCAAGTTTGCGGCGCGGATGGCATTGACGATCTTATCGATGTCAAAGACAACCTCGGTGCCGCTGCGCTTGATGATCTTCATCCTCTTGCCTCTTTCGCATCGTAGCCTCATCGCGCTTCAGAGCCAAACGATACCCGGCAGGGCTTGCCCCTGTCTTGCGGCGCCGTCGCGCAATCTGTGTTCTCGATAAACCATAAGCCTCCATGCGGACATTCCCTGGAGCCGATCAAGCGGCTCAAGGACACGTTCAAAAGAGGCAGTTAAGGTCTTCGTTCTCTGTCCGCCATCTATCATACGACAAAGACGCATCTATATCCTGTATTCTTTTTTTAGGTCAAACACAACATATAGTGTTTCAGCAGGTCAAAGCAATTAGTCATTTTGCAGACGCATTAAAAATGAGGGGTTCTTGGCAAGTCGGTAAAACGTTACCAACACGGCTACCTGCATGGCAGTTATAAAACCCCCTTAGTCAAGCCGCTGACAAATCCTACCAAAACCAAGCCGCTCACGCCAAAAGAATCCAAAAGATTGTGCTTGACCAACATGTTGCGGTCACGATCGGCCAGGACGTATGCAATCTGCCGGCACCTCTACGGGATGCGAAGACCATCGCGTACAGACCTTGGATCAATATTTGGTGGCTTATTTGGCGGCGCGCTTGGTGGCAAAACAAAACAGCCCAGAGGACATAGCCTCTGAGCTGCGAACATTTGGTGGGCGTTAGAAGATTTGAACTTCTGACCTCTTCCGTGTCAGGGAAGCGCTCTCCCCCTGAGCTAAACGCCCAAATGGAGCGGACAACGGGGCTCGAACCCGCGACCCCAACCTTGGCAAGGTTGTGCTCTACCAACTGAGCCATGTCCGCTTACGGAGATTAATCTTACGTGATGCCCGC
>DBGFJU010000107.1:0-54164 GCA_048529485.1 Collinsella aerofaciens
ACAGACAGATTTAGATCAAACGGACTTCAAGCAGAAAGCAGAGGAAACGAAGATGAGTATGAGCAAAAACATCGCCCGCCTGGCAGTGACGGCAGGTCTTACCGCAGCGTTGAGCTTCGGTGGAGTCATGGCCCCGGTGACCATGGCGTTTGCAGCTGAGGGTGCGACGGGCAGCATCACGATTAGCCAGGTTGATGGTAATCAGAGCACGACGTTTAAGGCCTATCAGATCTTCAAGGCCAAAGTCGTTGATGAGAATGACAAGGGTAAGGTTGCTTCCGATATTAAGTGGGCAAATGAGGCTATCGGCCCCAAGGTAATCGCTGCTATTAAGGGATCTACCAAGTACAAGGAGATCGTGGATGCGGACGACACCGCGGCGCTTGCAGACAGTGCCACTGCCCCGGTTGTTGCCGAGTGGCTTGCTAAAAATGTGAAGGGTACTTCTGCCAGCTCGGCAACCAGCAGCGAGGGCACGCGCGTCGCTCCCGGTGACGTGCTGTATGCAATTGCGGCTGCGATTACAGGCGAGACTCCTGCGGGAAATTCTTTTAAGGCGGGTGATTCTTGGACGCGCCCGGACACTTATGGCGATGGTTATTACCTGTTCGTGTCTGACGGCCTTACGGATACGACCAAGCCGAACACTGGCACCTCCCCGATCTTTGCAATCGTTGGCGGCGACCCCGTGACCGTTACCGAGAAGACCAGCATCCCCAAGGTCGATAAGCAGATTCTCGATGACACCGCAGACAAGACGGCAGCTACTACCGTGGAGGGTGACTGGAAGAACGTGGGCGACGCCTGGATTGGGCAGGTAATCGACTACAAGCTGACTGGTACCGTTGCGGACAATATTACTTCGTATGATGAATATCAGTACAAATTCCAGGATACGCTGAGCAAAGGTCTGGATGTTGTGAAGGATGCCAATGGCCACCCGTCGAATCTTAAGGTTTATATTGTAAAAAATGACGGCACTTACGTTGAGGTCAAGAATGATGCTGGCAAGGGCTATACGGCATCTGCGACTAAGGACCAGAATACCAAGACAGAACTGCTCGAGGTCAATTTTGCTGACCTTAAGGCCATCGAAGATACCACCGACACTAGCATTGCCGCCGGTGACATTAAAAATGTCGTTGTGACCTATCAGGCTACACTCACCAGCGATGCCGAATACACGGCCGCCGGTAACACCAACGAGGTCAAGCTTGTCTACTCCAACGATCCCATGTCTAACGGCACTGGTACTTCCGAATCAAAGAAAGTCACCGACTACGTCTTCGGCTTCAATATCACCAAGACCGATCCGAAAGATTCGAGCGCAAATCTCGTTGCTGGCTTTAAGGTCAAAATGATCAAGGAAGGGGCAACTAAAAAAGTCGATAAATGGCTGAAGCAAGACGGCAGCTTCAGCAATAACGAAAATGACGCATATACGTTTGAAACCAAGGAGACGGGCAACAAGGTCTTTATTCCTGGACTTGTTGCAGGCACATATCTGATTTCTGAGAGCAAGACACCTGCGGGCTACAATACCATCCCCGACTTCGAAATCACGGTGACGCCTGAATACAATAAAGACGGCACGCTTAAAACACTCAATGTTACGTCCAATTCCAACATGGCCACTCCTACGACTGAAGAAAATGTGACCACGACCAAGATCCCCGTCACCATCCAGAACAAGAAGGGCTCCGGCCTCCCGCTGACCGGTCTCAACGGCGTGACCTTCACTTGGATCGCTGGTGGCGCGGTGCTGTGCATCGGTGTGGCGCACCTCATCCGCAGCCGTAAGCAGGCTGAGGAGTCCGAGCAGGAGTAACGCTCACTCACCCATCCCTTTGGCAGGTGGGATGTGTTGGCCATGAGACTTGCGGACACTTTTCTCGTCCATCCACGTTCTTGCTTTGCCATTCTCTTTTCGGGGCAGACTCCGCGCTGGAGTCTGCCCCGTTTTTTTGGGATAACGCAGCCAGCCTCCATCGTCCGATGGATCAAGCGTATGAATATCGAACAGATGTTTGCAAATATTGCGTTTACCAGCTGTAAGTGCGAGTGCTCGCAGTAAAATATCCTTGCGACGCATCCCGTGCGCGGGCGGCCGACGACTCGATCGGAGGTCACCATATGCTGAAATTCCTTAACGCGCTCGCTGCCCTCGCGGCGGTGGGCTCGTTCGTCATCGCGTTTCTTGACTCGTATGAGGTTCGGTTTAAGGTCCGTAGGCGCACGCGCGGTGCGGACGGTAGAAGGCATTTGCGCCGCAACAAGCGCAAATAAGAATGCCCGGGGGTCGGATCCCGGGCATTTAACAAAACCAGAAAACTAGGCCGCCCGCGCTCTCGTACACTTACGCGGGGTGCGTCGTTTTCTATTGACATTGTATCCCGAATCGCCCAGCCGATTCGGGACATTTTGAAAACTCAAATGCTGGCTTATCCTCGACTGGACGGTGCAGTCTAGCTGCGTTGTCCGGCGCGGAAGCTCGCTAATCGGCTATTATTTGTTTAGACAACTTGAGTTGTAGAGGAGTGACCGGCGATGGTGCAGGGCGCCAAACATATGAAGAGCAATAACGCCGCGGACAACGGCGGCTCAAGCCCTCAGCCCAAACCTCAACCAAAGCCCAAGCGCCGCCGCAAGCGACTGCCGCGCTGGGTCGACCGGCTCATCACCATCGTCATCATCCTTATTGGCGTGGGCCTTATGACCTGGCCGTGGATCTTGGACCGGCTCGAGGCCTCGGGCGTGTTCAATCAGATCAGCACGGTGTCCAGCACCGTGGACGCGCTGCCTGCCGAGGAGCGCGAGCGCATCCTGCTCCAGGCACGCTCCTTTAACGAGCAGCTGGCGGGCGAGGCCACCGAGCTCCCCGCCGACCAGATCGAGCCCTACGCCCAGCAGCTCATCTTTGACCGCGACCCCATGATGAGCTGGGTCGAGATCCCCTCCATCGACGTGAGCATGCCCATCTACCACGGCACGAGCGAGGAAGTCCTTATGGCGGGCGTCGGCCACTTGGAGGGCACAAGCCTGCCGGTGGGCGGCACCTCGACGCATTGCGTGCTCACCGCGCACTCGGGCATGCGCAACCTGAGCATGTTCGACGACATCCACTCGCTGGAGCCCGGCGACCTGGTGCTGCTGCACACCATGAACAAGACGCTCGCCTATAAGATGGTGGACTCCGAGGTCGTGCTGCCCGAGGAGATGGAGTCACTGACCATCGAGCCCGGCGCCGACAAGGTGACGCTCGTCACCTGCACGCCCTACGGCGTGAACGACCATCGCCTGCTGGTGCATTGCGTACGCACCAAGTACAGCAAGAAGGAAGTCGACAAGCAAAAGTCGCTGGCCGGCCGCCACTGGGGCAAGCGCGAGTTTGCCGTGCTCATCGTGGTCGTAGCCATTGTGCTGTTGCTGCTGGACATCGTGATCCACGCGGTCCGCAAGCGTCGCAAGGCTAAGGTCTCGGCATAAGACATTCTCCAGAACCACCGCAATGGGGGCAGGCGCCTTTGTGGTGGGCGGGACTTCCAAACCATCACAACATTCGATGAAAATTGCGATTTTGGCGAAAAACGTCGAATGTTGTGATGCTTTTCGTTGTGGACGGGACGGTTTTCGCTACGGACGGCGCGGTTTCGCTGCAGAACTGCCAGCCCGCCGCCTGCCAGCCCGCCGCCCTCGTTACGTTTTCGCTGCATTTAGGTAAAGCACCTGCTCCAAGCGGCGTTGCCTTGTATACTAGAGCGGTTTAACTTTTATGCGGAAGGGAGCGCCTATGGCACTCAGCGAGAAAGACGTGCGCGGCATCGCCGAGTACGCAAAGATCGCACTGACCGATGACGAGCTCACCCAGATGACGTCCTACCTGAACGACGCCGTCCAGATGCTCGAGCCCGTCTTGCAATATGACTTGCCCGACGTGGAGCCCACGTTCCATCCCATCGGAAGCCTGTCCAACGTGATGGGTGATGACCTGCGCGAGCCCGAGCGCGACCTGCCGCTCGACGTCGCACTCGAAAACGCCGGCAGCGCGCGCGACCGCTACTTCCGCGTGCCGTCCATTTTGGGAGAGGGGGAGAGCGAGTAATGGCGCTAAGCTTCGATTCCCTTACCGCCGCCCAGATCGCCGCGGGCGTTGCCGCCGGCGACTTTACCGCTACCGAGGTGGCCAAGGCCTCTCTTGCCGCCATCGAGGCGCGCGAGGGCGGGGTCCAGGCATTCCTGCAGGTGGCGCCCGAGCTTGCGCTCGAGGCCGCCGCGCGCGTGGATGCCGACCGTGCCGCCGGCAAGCCGCTGCCCCCGCTCGCGGGCGTGCCGCTAGCTATCAAGGACAACATGAACCTCGTGGGCACACGCACCACCTGCGCTTCCCGCATGCTCGAGGACTACCAGAGCGTCTACACTGCCACCTGCGTCCAGCGCATGCTCGATGCCGGCTGCCTGCCCATGGGCAAGGCCAACATGGACGAGTTTGCCTTTGGCAGCTCTACCGAGAGCTCGGCGTTCCACCGCACCAACAACCCCTGGGATACCGAGCGCGTGCCCGGCGGCTCCTCGGGCGGCTCCGCTGCAGCCGTCGCCGCGGGCGAGGTCGCGCTCTCGCTGGGCTCGGACACCGGCGGCTCCATTCGCCAGCCGGCGTCGCTGTGCGGCGTGGTGGGCTTTAAACCCACGTATGGCGCCGTGAGCCGTTACGGTGTGGTTGCCTTTGGCTCGTCGCTCGACCAGGTGGGCCCCTTTGGCCGCACGGTCGAGGATGTCGCGCTGGCCATGAACGCGCTTACCGGCGCGGGCCACGATCCGTACGACTGCACCAGCCAGGATTGCGCCGTCGACTTTACCGAGCATCTCAACGACAGCATCGAGGGCAAGCGTGTGGGCATCATCCCCGCGTTTATGGAGGCCGAGGGCCTGACGCCCGAGGTCAAGGTCGCTGTTCAGCGCGCCGCCCAGGAGCTGCAGAACCAGGGCGCCGAGCTGGTCGAGGTCGACCTGCCGCACCTGGACGCCGCCATCGCCGCCTACTACGTCATCGGCCCGGCCGAGGCGTTCTCCAACCTGGCCCGCTTCGACGGCATTCGCTACGGCTATCAGGAGGAGGGCTGCGCCAACCTGTCCGACCAGAGCTCGCTCTCGCGTGCCCACGGCTTTGGCGCCGAGGCCAAGCGCCGTCAGATGCTCGGCGCCTACCTGCTGAGCTCGGGCGTGTACGACAAGTATTACTACGCTGCGCAAAAGGCCCGCACGCTCATCACGCAGGACTACGACGCCGCGTATGCCAAGGTGGACACCATCCTCATGCCCGCCTCGCCGCGCACGGCCTTTAAGTTTGGCGAGATCAGCGACCCCACGCAGATGTACCTTTCCGACCTGTACACCATCTCGCTCAACATTTGCGGCAACGGTGGCATCTCGGTGCCGCTGGGCCTGGGCGAGGATACTCAGCTGCCCGTTTCTGCCCAGCTGGTTGGTCCGGCCTTCAAGGACCGTCAGCTGCTCACATTTGCCCGCGCCCTGGAGCGCGGCTTTGCCGATGCCGCCACGGGTGCGCCCGCGCTTTCCGTCGCGCCCGATTTTGCTGGGAAGGGAGGCGAGCTGTAATGAAGGAGCTTTCCGAGGTCCTGCAGGATTGGGAGGCCGTGATCGGCCTGGAGATCCATACCGAGCTCACCGCACTCGATACCAAGATGTTCTGCAACTGCAGGCTCAGCCACGATGACGAGCCCAACGCCAACGTGTGCCCGGTGTGCCTGGGCCTGCCCGGTGCGCTGCCGGTGCCCAACAAGCGCGCCATCGAGAGCATCGTCAAGGCCGGTCTCGCCACCAACTGCGAGATCCAGCGCCACTCGATGTTCTACCGCAAGCACTACTTCTATCCCGATATGGCCAAGAACTTCCAGACCACGCAGGGTCCGGTCGCCTTTGCCATGTACGGTCACCTGGACCTGGACGTGACCGGTCGCGGTGCCGCCGAGCGCCCCGACTGCGCGTTTGGCGAGGCCGAGGCCCAGAGCCTGGCGAGCGCCTCTGCCAATGCCGAGGGTCTGTCTACGTCCATGACGTCGACCATGCGCGAGGGCAACCAGCGCTCCGGCCATCTGGCCAGCTACGACGCGTCCAACCTGCAGATGCCCGAGCGTCGCGAGGACGGTTCCTACACGGTGCCCATCCGCATCCTGCGCATCCACATGGAGGAGGACGCCGCCAAGATGGTCCACGTGGGTGGCGCCGAGGGCCGCATTACCGCCGCGGCCGAGTCGCTCGTCGATTACAACCGCTGCGGCACGCCGCTCATCGAGCTTGTCACCGAGCCCGACCTGCGCACGCCCGAGGAGGCTCGCCTGTTTATGGAGAAGCTCCGTCGCATCTTTGTGACGCTGGGCATTTCGGACTGCTCCATGGAGAAGGGTTCCATGCGCTGCGACGGCAACGTGTCGCTGCGCCGCCGCGGCGAGACCAAGCTGGGCACCAAGACCGAGCTCAAGAACCTCAACTCGTTTAAGAGCCTGCACGATGGCCTTGCCTACGAGATCTGCCGCCAGGCCGAGGTGCTCGAGGAGGGTGGCATCATCTATCAGGAGACCCGCCACTGGGAGCCTAGTCGCAAGCGTACCGTGGTTATGCGTGTGAAGGAGACGGCCGACGACTATCGCCTGTTCCCCGATCCCGACCTGGCGCCGTTCAATCTGGACGATGAGTTCATCGACCGCTGCCGTGGCGAGATTCCCGAGCTGCCCGATGCCAAGCGCGCCCGTTTTGAGGCCGACTTTGGCATTAAGGCGGCCGACGCCGAGCAGATTGCCGGCGACCCCGAGTTTGCCGACTTCTTTGAGGCCGCCGCTGCCGGTATGGCCGGCAAGGAGGCTCAGACGGTCGCGAACTTGCTGGTCAACGAGATGATCGCCTACCTTAAGGGCGCAGGCGTCTCGCTGGCCGAATCCGGCATTGCGCCGGCTCAGGTGGCAGCTCTTGCCAAGCTGCTGGCGACCGATGCCATCAGCTCCAACCAGGCGCACGAGGTCTTTGAGGCCATGGCCCAGACCGGCGACGACCCCAACAAGATCGTCGACGAGCGTGGTATGCGTCAGGTGAGCGATGCCGGCGCGCTGCAGCCGATTGTGGACGAGGTGCTGGCAAACTGTGCCGATCAGGCGCAGCAGTATCGTGACGGCAACCAGAAGGTCATCGGCTTTTTGGTGGGCCAGTGCATGAAGGCGAGCCGCGGCAAGGGCAATCCGAAGCTCTTCAACGAGTTGCTGAGAACGTCGCTCTCGTAAACGGGAACCCGGGAGCCCCGGCAGGGCGGGTGCTTCCTCAAAATTTCGAACAGTCCTGCGCAAGACGAAGGCCACATTAAGTGGCCTTCTTTGCGTGCGGAACTCATTTTGAGCAAGCACCCGCCCTGCCGGGGCTCCCGGGTTTCGTGACGACTCGGCCGTTCGGGTCAGGTGGGCTGAATGGAATAGAGTGAATGGGCGCGCCGTTGGCGCGTCCATTTTTGTGCGGGTGACAAAGGGACTGTCCCTTTGTCACATTGCAATAAATGTGATGAAAGTGTGGCGAAATGAGCTTAAAACTTCTGTAAATGTGATAAATGTCACGTTTTACCTAGGGTAAAATGTGGGAAATATCACGTTTACGGAAGTTTCTTTGCGGGAGGTTCGGCCATGCAGCGAGATATCATTGCCAAGCTTAACGCTTGGAAAGCGTCAGAATATCGTAAGCCGCTTATCCTTAAGGGGGCGCGCCAGGTTGGAAAGACGTGGGCGCTTAAGGAGTTCGGCCGAACCTCGTACATCAATTATGTGTATCTGACGCTCGAGGAGCCGTCACCTGGGGTACAGAGCGAGTACGCTCAGTTTTTCGAAGGTACGCGCGATCCTCGACGGATCATCTCAAATCTTTCCCTGGCGCTTGGACAGTCTATCGATCCTGGCGAGACGCTGCTTATTATTGATGAGATCCAGGATTGTCCTTCTGCAGTCGGTGCCCTTAAATACTTCTGTGACGAGGCCCCCGAGTATCACGTCGCATGCGCAGGGTCTTTGTTGGGCGTTCGCTTGTCCCGTGAGACCAGCGCTTTTCCGGTGGGAAAGGTCGAGTTCATGGAGATGCGCCCCATGAGCTTTTCCGAGTTTCTGAAAGCCGAGGGCGCTGCAAACTACAACGAATACCTTGGCGGCCTGGATCAGATCGAGACAGTGCCCGATTTCTTCCATGTCCGTCTCGTCGAGCATCTTCGTCGTTATTTTGCATGCGGCGGCATGCCAGAGGCTCTTGGCCGGTGGGTGGAGACGGGCGATATCGTTCAGGTCGATAAGGTGTTGTCTGATCTCTTGGATTCCTACGAGCGCGATTTTGCCAAGCATGGTGGCCGTGCGCAGTTCGCCAAGCTTTCGCAAATATGGAACTCGATTCCAGCTCAGTTGGCGCGCGAGAACAAAAAGTTCGTTTGGGGTGCGGTGCGCGAGGGGGCTCGTGCTCGAGAATACGAGGATGCTCTGGAATGGCTTGCCGATGCTGGGCTCATCACGGCGGTTCGCCTTAATGCTGCCGGTGGTGTGCCGCTCTCTGCGTACGATGACCTCAAGGCATTTAAAGTCTACTGTCTTGATGTCGGCTTGCTGCGTCGCATGGCAAGGCTGGATGCGTCCGCTTTTGCCATCTCGGATGCGCTATTTTCGGAGTTCAAAGGTTCGTTCGCCGAGAACTATGTGCTTCAGGCATTACTTTCACAGTTAGATGCTGCTCCGCGTTATTGGACAAACGAGAAGCCGAAGCACGAAGTCGATTTTTTGATTCAAGTCGGAAACGAAATCGTTCCCGTCGAGGTCAAATCGGGAGAGGTCGTTCATTCTAAGAGCCTTAAGTACTATGCCGACAAGCATGCGGAGACGACTCCATTGAGGGTCCGCTACTCACTTAAGAACCTAAAGCTCGACGACGGGGTGCTCAACATTCCGTTGTATTTGGCTGATCGATCTGTCCCTCTTATCAAAAAGGCGCTTGATTGTGCGCATCTTGACGTTTAGATCCTGGGTGAGCTGACGGGCGGCGGCTAATTAATCGCTCCGTTACGGCCAGGGAGCTTGGGCCTTAGCGATGCTTGCTTCGCCAAGTGGTGGGGGTGGTGCCGGTGTGTTGCTTGAAGGCTTGGGCGAAGGCGGCCTGCTGAGGGTAGCCTAGACGCTCTGCCACCTGCGCTATCGTGAGCGCGCTATCGGCCAAAAGGTCCTGTGCTCGCTCCATACGGCGTCTGCGAATGTAGGCGCCCAGGGACTCGCCAGTTTGGGCCTTAAAGGTGGCGCATAGCTTGGAGCGGCTTGTGTAGAGCCTCTCGGCCACCTCGTTGATACCCACACGTCTGCCTTTGTCGAGCGCGCGCTCAATCATTGCCGTTGCTTCTTCGGCAATGGTTATGCTGACGCGTGTGTCTGCCGCCTCCCGCGCCTGCTTGTGGGCCGCGCGCGAACAGGCGAGCTCCGCGACCATGGTCTCCACGATGCCCTGCATATAGACGTGTCCGCCTGCGGTGCGGGCGCGGTCCTCGTTAATCCTGCGCAACGTGTGGCAGATGGCAGACGTCTCCTCCTCGTGCCATGGCTCGGCAAACGCCTCAAAGACCCCTGCGAACTCGGTGGGATAGCGGTGCTCCAGTTCGTCAAAATATCCAGGCAAAAAGAGCACCGAGCGCGAGTGATAGAGCCGCCCTGCAAACAGTGGGCTTAACTCCTCGCCACAGTTATCTTGGATAAAGCTGCACACGGCATTGTTTGGCCACGGTCCATGCAGGGGTTTAAGGTTCGCAGGCGTTATGCCGGCTTCGGGCATGCACATGAGCGTGGGCGCGCTGACCTCGCTCACGCACGCGTACGGTTCGGGTGTGTATTCGGCCAGGTACATATCGTGCATCGGGGTAATGAAATGCTCCATAACGATGCAGGCGGGGGAGAGAGGCATGATCCATGCGCGTCCGTGCGCCCGATCGTTTGCCACCTCGCCGGTAAAGACGGCGCCCTTGCCGGTAAGCTCCAGGCCAAACTGCTCAAACTGCGGTGCGTAGAGCTCGGTTATGTCGGTCGCTGCCCGCCGTATTTGCAAAAGCGTCCCTTTCCTTTGCAGAAACGTCCACGCCTGGCTCGATTGTGAGCCATGGCTAACACATCAATGATAAGTTCATTACGGTTAACTCTCAAGCCGTTAGAAAGGAATCTCATGGCAAAGGGGTCAAAAAGGGAAGGCGGCGGTATCGGCGAGCTGCTTGCATATGCCGGCGACCGCAAATTCCTAACGTATTTGGGCATGGCTCTCTCGGCGCTCTCGCAGCTGCTGAGCTTTGGCCCGTACGTGTGCATTTGGCTTGTCGCGCGCGATCTGATCGCCGTGGCACCTAACTGGAGCGAAGCCTGCGATATCGCGATGTATGGTTGGTGGGCCGTCGGTTTTGCCCTGGTGAGCATCGTGGTCTATTTCGTCGGGCTCATGTGCACGCACCTGTCTGCGTTTTGCTGCGCGTCCAATATCCGCAAGACTACGAGCGAGCACCTGCTTAAGCTGCCGCTCGGCTACTTTGACACGCACGCCACCGGTGAGCTGCGCCGTATCGTAGACGGATGCGCCGCCTCAACCGAGACACTGCTCGCGCACATGCTGCCCGATATCGCCGGCGCCACCGCCATGGTCGCAGGTCTGCTCGTGCTGCTTTTCGCCCTCGATTGGCGCTTGGGCGCGGCATGCCTTATCTCGGTCGTCGTTTCGCTTGGCGCCATGGCCGCCATGATGGGCGGCAAGGGCGGCGAGTTTATGAAGGCCTACATGGGCGCGCTGGTCAAGATGAACAAGACCGGCACCGAATACGTACGCGGTATCCCCGTGGTCAAGGTATTCCAGCAGACGGTCTACTCCTTTAAGGCCTTCCACGATGCGATCGCCGAATACGCCGACATGGCGCAAAGCTATGCGGGCACGTTCTGCCGAGGTCCACAGGTGCTCAACCTTACCGCGCTCAATGGTCTTGTGGCATTCCTTTTGCCCGTGGCGTTGCTGTTGGCGCCGGGCGAGACGGACTTTGCACGCTTTATGACCAACTTCACGTTTTACGCGATTTTTTCGGCCGTGGTGCCGACGGCCATGACCAAGCTCATGTTTGTGGGCGAGGCCTCTCAGATGAGTGCCGATTCGCTGACTCGTATTCGAAGCGTCATGGGTTCCAAACAGCTCTCCGTGCCTGCCCAGCCCAAGCACTCTGCCGGTAGCGATGTGCGCTTTGAGGACGTGAGCTTTACGTACGAAGGTGCCGAAGCACCTGCCGTTAGCCATGTGAGTTTCAGCGTTCCCGCTGGTAGCACCCTCGCCCTGGTGGGTCCCTCGGGTGGCGGTAAGTCAACCTGCGCAAGCCTGATTCCGCGTTTTTGGGATGTCTCCTCGGGTCGAGTGCTCGTAGGCGGTGTGGACGTTCGCGATATGGATCCGCACGAGCTTATGGACCAGGTCGCCTTCGTGTTCCAGACCAACCAGCTGTTCCGGCAAACACTTGCCGATAACGTGCGCGCCTCCAAGCCTTCGGCCACTGACGACGAAGTGCGTGCGGCCCTCTCCGCAGCTCAGTGCGACGACATTGTGGCCAAGCTCCCGCAGGGTATTAACACCATGCTCGGTGCTGGAGGGGCATATCTTTCGGGCGGCGAGGTGCAGCGCGTAGCACTCGCCCGCGCGATCCTTAAAGACGCGCCTATCGTGGTGCTCGACGAGGCCACGGCGTTTGCCGACCCCGAGAACGAGGCGCCCATCCAGCGCGCCTTTAGCAAGCTGGCGGCGGGTCGCACGGTCATTATGATCGCGCACCGGCTTTCGACCGTGGTGGGGGCCGACAAGATCGTGGTGCTCAACCAAGGTAGCGTGCAGGAGGCCGGCACCCATGCCGAGCTGCTGTCCCAAAAGGGTCTATACGCCAAGATGTGGGCTGAATACGAACAGGCCGCGAGCTGGAAAATCACTGCAGCGACCGCGGATGCCGCCGTCACGAAGGGAGGCGAGGCCTAAATGTTCGCCTCATTCCAAAAGAAGTATTTCCTATCCGATAAAGGCGTCGCCGGCGTAAAACGCGGCATTTTCTGGACCACGCTCACCAATCTCATTACCATGGCCGGCATGGGCTTATTGTTCCTGGTCATGGCCGGTTTTGTCGAACATCTCGCCACCGGTGCCGACCTGCCGGATGCCCTGCCGATTGTGGGCGGCCTCCTGGTCTTTTTCGTGTTGCTCTTTGCCTCTAACTGGCAGCAGTATTACTACACCTACTGCATCTTTTACGAGGAGTGCGGCAAGCAGCGTATGGAGATTGCCGAGCGCTTGCGCAAGCTGCCGCTGTCGTTTTTTGGTCGTCGTGATCTGGCTGATTTAACCGAGACCATCATGGGTGACGTCCAGGCCATGGAGCACGCCTACAGCCACGTGCTGGGAGAGCTTTGGGGTGCCATCATCGCAAGCGCCATTGTGTTCGTGGCGTCGCTGTTCTTTTGCTGGCAGCTGGCGATCGCGGCGTTTTGGAGCGTGCCCGTGGCCTTTGCCGTGCTGTATCTGACACGCGGCCCCATGACCCCGGTGTTCGACCATGTGCGCGCCGAGAAGGTCAAGGTTACCGAGGCGATCCAGGAGACGCTCGACTGCGTGCGCGAGATCCGCGCCACCAACCAGGAGGCTCATTATCTTGAGGGGCTCAACGCCGTGATCGATGCCGAGGAGCGCGAGACCACCAAAGGCGAGCTCGCCAATGGGCTTTTGGTCAACTCCGCCTTTGCCATCCTGCGCTTGGGGATTGCCACCACGTTGGTCACGGGCGCTGCGATGGTCGCCTCCGGCCAGGTCGACTTTTTGATGATGTTTGCCTTCCTGCTTATGGTGAGCCGCATCTATGCGCCCTTTGATCAGGCGCTGATGCTGATGTCCGAGCTGTTTGCCGCCGAGTCGTCGGCCAAGCGCATGCGTTCCATCATGGAAGAGCCCGTGGCGCGGGGCAGCGAGCAGTTTGAGCCCGTGGGCCACGATGTGGTGTTCGATCACGTGGCATTTGGCTATGGTGCGGGCGAGGACGGCCGCGCCGGCGAGAAAGTTCTTACCGACGTGAGCTTTACCGCCAAGGAAGGCGAAGTTACGGCACTGGTCGGTCCTTCGGGTTCCGGCAAGTCTACGGTGAGCCGCCTGGCTGCGCGCTTTTGGGACGCCACCGAAGGCACGGTCACCGTGGGTGGCGTGGATGTTGCGAGCGTGGATCCCGAGGTGCTGCTGCGCGACTACGCCATTGTGTTCCAAGACGTGCTGCTCTTTGACGACACGGTGATGGGAAACATCCGTCTTGGTCGTCGCGATGCCACCGATGAGGAAGTGCTTGCTGTCGCGCGTGCCGCCAACTGCGACGAGTTTGTGAGCCGCATGCCGCAGGGCTATGACACCATGATCGGCGAGAACGGCTCCAGGCTGTCCGGCGGAGAGCGCCAGCGCATTTCCATCGCCCGCGCGCTGCTCAAAGACGCGCCTATCGTGCTGTTGGATGAGGCGACGGCGAGCTTGGATGTGGAGAACGAGACCGTGGTGCAGCAGGCGCTTTCCCGCCTGCTCGCAGGCAAGACGGTTATCGTGATCGCCCACCGTATGCGCACGGTAGAAAATGCCGATAAGATCGTTGTGCTCAAGGATGGTGTGGTAGCCGAGCAGGGTGCTCCGGCGCAACTCAAAGCGGCAGGCGGAGAATTCGCCCGCATGGTGGCGCTGCAAAAGGAAGCAGCTACCTGGCAGTTGTAAGAAGGGGCAAAGGGACAGTCCCTTTCTCACATTGGCAATCGGTTACTCCGCATCGTTAATTTTCAAAAGGTTAGCCATGGCTGACCTAGATAGTTAGATAAAATTGAGATATTTCAAAAGCGTGCTCGAGCAAACTTGTTTACTCGGGTGCTGAAGCACCATGCCGCGTCCAATGCGGCAAAAGGGAGAAGCAACATGAAGAAGTCGACGTTCAATACCCTGCTTGTCGGTGGCGGTTTTCTGCTTGGCACGGCCGGCATCAAGCTGCTTACCAGCGCTCCGGTCAAGAATGCCTGCGTGCAGGGTATTGCGTGCGGTATGCGCATCAAGAACGGCTACCAGGACATGGTCGAGCAGGCCAAGGCTAATGTCGACGACATGGTTGCCGAGGCTGCTTACATCACCCAGAGCGAGGCCGCTGCTGACGAGGCAGCCGAGTAACGCTCCCAGGCACAAACTATGAGATTCTCGATTATTAGCGAGATCCCCGGCAGGACCCGTCTTCAATTGGCGGGTCCTGTGCCAGAGAGCGATCTCGATGCACTTCTAAAGCTCAGTGGCGAAATCGATGGTGTGCGCAAGGTGCGCGTCTACGGCCGTATTGGCCAGATGGCGCTCGAATACGACGAGCAGCGTCGCGCGAGCGTGCTCGACGCCTTGGGCGCACTCGATGCTCAAGCTATCGCTGATGCCAAGTCGGGCTACGTGATACAACTCGAGCCGCGTAAGCACAAGCTCGTCATGGACCTGGCGACACTCGTCGGTGCCCATTACGCACGTCGCTGGTTCTTGCCCACGCCCCTGCGTGCGGTGTTTGTCGTGGCCGGTTACATGGCCTTTTTGCGTGCCGCCCTCCGTGAGCTCGCGCAGCCGCGCCTGACCGTTCCCGTGCTCGACGCTTCGGCCATCGGCATTTCGTTCGTCAAACGTGATGTCGACACCGCAGGCCAGACGATGTTCCTGCTCAACGTGGGCGAGCTGCTCGAGGACTACACCCGCGCCATGAGCGAAAACGAGCTCATCAACTCGCTGCTCGATGTGCCCGATAAGGCGCAAAAGGTCGTCGGCGACACCGAGGTAAGCGTTGCCGCCACCGAGCTCGAGCCCGGTGACTTGGTGGCCGTGCGCACCGGCATGTCCATTTGCATCGACGGTGTTGTCGAGCAGGGGAGCGCTATGGTCAACCAGGCGACCCTGACCGGCGAGCCGCTGGCCGTCGAGCGCAGCGTGGGCGACGACGTGTTCGCCGGCACCGTCGTGGAGGACGGCAGTATCCTGGTGCGCGTGCGCGCCAACACGGCACAGACCAAGCTGCGCTCGATTGTCTCGCTCGTGCAGACGGCCGACTCGCTCAAGTCCGAGGGCCAGTCGCACATGGAAGACCTCGCCAACAAGATCGTCCCGTGGAACTTCCTGCTCGCGGGCCTAGTTGCGCTCACCACGCGCAGTCTCATCAAGACCTCCGCAGCACTGATGGTCGACTACTCGTGCGCGCTCAAGCTCACGGGTTCGGTCGCCGTCATGACTGCCATGAGCGATGCTGCCAAGATGGGCGTCATGGTCAAGGGCGCTAAGTACTTTGAGTCGTTTGCCAAGGCCGATACCATTGTCTTTGACAAGACCGGTACGCTGACCGAGGCCCAGCCGCGCCTAGCTTGCGTGCTCACCACCGATGGCTGGAGCGAGGACGAGGTCCTGCGCCTTTCCGCTTGCTTGGAGGAGCATTTCCCGCATCCGGTGGCGCGCGCCGTGGTCAATGCAGCACGCGAGCGCGGGCTCGAGCACCGCGAGCGCCATGCCGCCGTCGAGTACATCGTGGCACACGGCATCGCTTCGTCCATTGAGGGGCGACGCGCGATTATCGGCTCTGCTCACTTTGTATTTGAGGACGAGAGCGCGCAGCTCGATTCCGACATTAAGGAGCGCATTGGGTCCCAGATGCAGGGCCTGTCGCCGCTGTATCTGGCGGGCGACGGCACGGTCGTCGGCGTGCTCGGTATCGAGGACCCGCTCAAGCCCGGGGTCCGCGAGGCAATCGCCGACCTGCATGCGCTGGGCGTCAAGCACGTGGTCATGCTCACGGGCGACTCCGAGCGCACGGCCGAGCGCATTGCTCGCGAGGCAGGGGTCGACGAGTTTAGGGCCGAGCTGCTGCCCGAGGACAAGTACGCGTATGTGGAGCGCATTAAGAGCGAGGGACGCCACGTTGCCATGGTGGGCGACGGCGTCAACGATTCGCCGGCGCTCGGTTTGGCCGACGTGGGCCTGGCGATGGGTGGCGGAAGCGATATCGCCAAGGAGGTCGCCGATATCATCCTGACCGATACGGATCTCGCCGCGATCGTGCGCCTGCGCCGCATGAGTCAGGGCCTCATTGATCGTCTGACGAGCTCTTACTCTAAGGTGATGCTCACCAACTCTGCGCTCTTGGCGCTGGGTATTACCGGCATGATCACTCCGCAGACGTCGTCACTGCTGCACAACGGCTCAACGATCGCCTACAGCCTGGGCAACGCCAAGGCATATCTGCGTTAACAGACGTGTTCACCCACGTTATCTGGCCTGCGCCCAGACGGCATCGGTGTCGTCCGGGCGCAGGCCTTTTGCATTTGACCATGTGCTAGCTTCTTTATATAGTGGTGCTAGCAGGGCTAGCAATTGAAGGGAGCGGGTCAACGTGGGTGCTGTTAGCGGCATGGCGCAGGTGAACGTTCGCGTGGATCGCCAGGTCAAGGACCATGCGGAGGAAGCGTTGCGGCTTTCGGGCGGGACACTGCCCGAGCTCATCAAAAAGGTGGTGGCCAAGGTCGCGCAGGGTGGCGGGCAGTGCGAGGAAGTGCTTGCGGCCGTCGACGACCGGCAGCAGACCGTCGCGCCCGATACTCCGTTCGCCGCATCATGGGCGGCGGCGGATCAGCTTTACGCGGACCTGGGCATCGCTACGTCGTCCGTATCCGACGATCGCGATTGGGACACAATCTATTCCGACGCCATGGATGAGCATTATCGCCAAAAGGGGATGATCCAGTGAGTGGGGCGCCTCTCAAGATCATGGTGGACGCCAACGTATGGGTTGATTCGTTTTGCGTCGACCATGCCGAGTCGCTTGCCGCGCGTGCGTTTATTGGGCGGGCGACGGAGACGGGGGCGTTGCTGTTCTTTCCAGTGCATATTGCCAAGGACGTGCTGTACGTTGTCCAACACGAGCTGAAGCGTAGCGTTCTTGCCAGCAGGGGAGCGCTCGACGAGGCATCTGCCCGCGCAATTGGCGATGCGGCGTTGGCGTTTGTTCGGAACATGACCGAAAACGCCACGGCCGTGGGTGCAGATGCATCGGACCTTTGGTTGGCCGACAAATACTTAGCGCTCCATCGCGATTACGAGGACAACTTGGTGCTCGCCGCGTGCAAGTGCGCGCAGGTTGATTACTTGGTAACTAACGATCGCAAACTGCTCGAACATGCCGATCTTGCAGCAAAGACCCCGCGCCAAATGATGCCGATTTTGGCCTTGGCCGAACGCGGCGGCGCGGCTATCGGTTGACGCGAACTGCTTGCGGGCCTCTTGGACGACGATGCGCCAAGGGGCCCGCGTCTGCTATTTACAAAAGCTCGGCCTTAATGGCGGGACTTTCTGCGAGCTGCTCGGCTGCCTTTTCTTCGGAGCTGTCGAGCGCGGCTAAGCTGCGGTAGACCCACTCGTTGACCTGGGTGTTCTTGACGCCTGCGGTCTGCATAAGGGCGCCTACCTCGCGGATTGCTGCGAGCAGATCGGCCTTGGGACCCGCGAGCTCGACCTCGATGCCGTGGTAGGCGGCCACGCCGCGGTTCTCACTCACGTGGTCGATAAAGCCCTCGACGGTCTCAAGCTGCTGGGCGAGAGCTGCATCATCGTCAGCGTCCAGCGCAACAAGGGCGTTCGAAACCGTGAGGGCGGGATGTCCGCAGGGGACAAAGCCTTCGATGACATCCATAGCTTCGGTAATGGTTGAGCCCAGGCCTGCGAGGGCATTGACAAGTTGCTGCTTGGTATCCATAACGGTCCTTTCGACGGGTCAATTTTGCTTGGCGAAAATATACGTGACGCGATCGGTAGCAAAAGTGCGAAGTGCGGCGCACATTGGGGTCTTCACAGCTCGTGCATAGAACAGCTGTCCGCTTTCAGAACGTGGTAAGATAACACTCCACAAGCGGGGCTCGCCCTGCATGTTCCTTGAAAAGTCGACGGGTGTTGGGCGCTCGTGCCCAATGCCATCCAGACTTTCCCAACATTCGGGGGCGACTGGTTTCGACACGATAGCTCTGAGAGAGGAAGCAAGCCGAGGTCTCCTCGCCTCGTTAAACAGGGGTACCGTCAAATTGAATTGACAACAACTCTTCTTTTGAGCCTATGGCTCTCGCTGCTTAGTTTATAGCGGCGCGTCAACCCGGTGATTTCCCCGACACCGGCGCGACGTCATTTTAGGGGAATGCTCCTGCGCACGTAATCGGTATGGCGCGGGCTAAGACCGAACCGGTTAGGACACCGCGAGCGTGTCGCTGCGCGCAAAGCGTCCGAGACTAAACCAGCGACTGAGCTTGGAGATGCCAATCAGGGGGCTTTCGTGGACCGGAGTTCGATTCTCCGCGCCTCCACCATAAGTAACAGGCAGGTAGAGAAGTGTCTCTACCTGCCTTTTTATTTCTAGTCCGCACCGCGGAGAATCGAACTCTATGCAGGGCGCGAGCGTTAAGCAAACGCGAAGCGTTTGTAGCGAGCGGGCGAGGGCGCCGGCAGGCGGCCGAAGCCGGTGCGGATTTGCGAAGCAAATACGCGGATTCTCCGCGCAATGCCTCAGCCCAAAACAGATGCGATGTCGATTGGATGACAGCCGACAATGCCCCCGCGCCAACGTCATCTCTACCCGCGGAGAATCGAACTCTGTGCAGGGCGCGGGCGTAAAGAAAACGTCGCAGCAGCGCAGGTGGGACGCGCTTTCCCAATGGCGGCCCAGGCGGAAAGCACGTCCCGGAATCCGCATTCAGACTGGGACGTAGTTTCCGGATGGCGCCTCAAGCGGAAACTGCGACCCGGAATCGAGCCGTAGAGTGGGACATGCTTTCCCAATGGCAGCTCAAGTGGAAAGTACATCCCGGAATCCTCGTTCGGAATGGGATGCAATTTCCAAATGAATGGCTAGCGGAAAGCGCATCCCGGAATCTCGCCTCAAACTGGGACACACTTTCCGCTTCACCTGCCGCCTTGAAAAACCTGCGCGCTCGCCATCCCAAAACTGGGTAGAAGAAGGCCAAAACGCAATCGCAGGAGGTCAATATGACTGCAGAAGATAAAGCAAAGAACGCTGGCAAGGTCGCGCTCGTCCTGGAGGGCGGCAGCTTCCGCGGGCAATTTACCGCGGGCGTGCTCGATGTTCTTATGGAGGCTGGCGTCGAGATTCCGGCTGTCTACGGTGTATCGGCCGGCGCCCTCAACGGCGTGAACTACAAGTCGCACCAGATCGGCCGTGCCAATCGCATCAACCTGGCTTTCTGCAGCGACAGCCGCTTCATGGGCGCCGCATCGTTTGCGTCCACGGGCTCCATTGTGGGTTACGACTTTATTTTCAACGATGTCCAGGACCGCCTGGATCCCTTTGACAATGAGACGTTCGACGCGAGCCCCATCGAGATGTACGCCGTCGCGACGGACATGCTTTTTGGAACCGCCACGTACCTCCCGGTCAAAAGCGCCGTGCTCGATCTCGACGCCGTACGCGCCTCGACGTCGCTGCCGCTGGTGACGCCGCCGGTCGAGATTGACGGGCACAAATACGTCGACGGTGGCGTAGCCGATTCGATCCCCATCGAGCACGTGCTGGAGGAGGCGGGCTTCGATCGCGCGGTTGTCATCGTCACGCAGGACCGCTCGTACGAGAAAAAGCCTTACGAGTTTATGCCTGCCGCGCGCGCCCGCTATGCCGACTACCCCTATCTGCTCGAGGGAATCGAGACGCGCCATGACCGCTACAACATACAACGCATGCACCTGTGGAAGTATGAGCGCGAGGGCCGTGCGCTGGTCGTCGCTCCGCAAAAGCCGGTCGAGGTCGGCCACGTTGAGCACGATTCGGCAAAGCTCCTCGACCTGTATATCCAGGGCCGTCAGGAGGCAAAGCGCTTGCTGGGAGATATCGAGGCGTTTGTCGAGCGCTAGCGTCGCGACGTCATGACCCATGGATGACATGTGCAGAAACTCTGGTCGGAGCCAAAATACCTGTTGACTCGTACGGCGAGCGGGGTAATATGGACAGGTTACTTGCAGAGCCCCGTGAATCTCTGTAACAACACGTACTGTACATGGAGGAGTCTAAGTGATTTCGAAATCGACTCACTACGCCAAGCAGGGCGAGGTCCAGCGCAACTGGGTTCTCGTCGACGCCGATGGTGCTGTCCTGGGCCGTCTTGCCACCCAGATCGCAATGATCCTGCGCGGTAAGAACAAGCCCCAGTTCACGCCCAACAGCGACTGCGGCGACTTCGTTGTCGTCATCAACGCCGATAAGGTCCAGCTTACCGGTAACAAGGCCGACACGAAGACCTATTATCGCCACAGCGGCTACAACGGCGGCCTCAAGGCTGAGAGCTTCCGCCAGGCTATGGAGAAGCACCCGGAGAAGGTCATCGAGCGCGCCGTTCGCGGTATGCTGCCCAAGACCACCCTCGGCCGTGCCCAGATGACCAAGCTTAAGGTCTACGCTGGTGCCGAGCATCCGCATGCTGCCCAGAACCCCACGAAGATTGAGCTGGAGGCTTAAAGATGGCTGAGAACACCGTTGTCTACCAGGGTACCGGCCGTCGTAAGAACGCCGTCGCCCGCGTCCGTCTCGTCCCCGGCACCGGCAAGGTGACCATCAACAAGCGTGACGCCGAGCAGTATTTCGGCCGTCATCAGCTCGTTGAGAACGCCCTTGCTCCCTTCAAGGTGACCGACACCGCCGGTCAGTTCGACGTTATCGCTCTGTGCGATGGCGGCGGCATCTCCGGTCAGTCCGGCGCTCTGCGCCTGGGCATCGCTCGCGCTCTTCTGAACGCTGGCGACTACCGTGCTGACCTCAAGAAGGCCGGTTTCCTTACGCGCGATGCTCGCGTGGTCGAGCGCAAGAAGTACGGCCTCAAGAAGGCCCGCCGCGCTCCCCAGTTCTCCAAGCGCTAAGGTTTTATCTCCTTTCGAGATACAATGTACAAGCGGGGCCTGCCGATTCCTCGGCGGGTCCCGCTTTTCTTTTTCGACTAGGGCGGGCGGTTGTATATCGCCTGCTAGGGAAGGAGCGATCCTATGCCCCAGAACATCTTCGGTACCGACGGCGTCCGTGGCGTCGCCAACGCCGATCTTTCGTGCGAACTCGCGTTTCGCCTGGGTCGCGCGGCGACCAAGTTTCTTGGTCCGGACATCTGCATCGGCCGTGACACGCGCCTTTCGGGCACCATGCTCGAGAGCGCTCTGACCGCCGGCATTATGGCCGAGGGCGGCCGTCCGCATTGCTGCGGCGTCATCCCCACGCCCGCCGTGGCACTGCTCACTGTTCAAAACGAGCTCGATGGCGGCATCGTCATCTCCGCTTCGCACAATCCGCCGGAGTTCAACGGCATCAAGTTCTTTAGCCGCAAGGGCATGAAGCTTCCCGACGCGGTCGAGGAAGAGATCAGCGCCTGGGTTATGTCCGAGGAAGCCATGGCTGCCGATGCGCTGCCGACCGGTGCCGGCGTGGGCCACATTATCAAGATGAAGGACGCTCGCAAGGCATACGTCGACCACGCCATCGATACGCTTGATGGCCTGAGGCTCGACGGCCTGGTCGTTGCCGTCGACTGCGGCCACGGTGCTTCTTGCCAGACCACGCCCGCCGCGCTGCAGCGCCTGGGTGCTACGGTCCATGCCATCAACACCGATTATTGCGGCACCGACATTAACGTTGAGTGCGGCTCTACGCACCTCGAGCCCCTGCGCGAGCTCGTGCTGCGCACCCATGCTGACATCGGTCTGGCCCACGACGGCGACGCCGACCGCGTGCTGTTCGTGGACAGCGAGGGCAATGAGATCGACGGTGACTACATCCTGGCTATCTGCGGTTCTGACCTTGCCGCTCGCGGCAAGCTCGCCAACTCCGAGATCGTCTCGACCGTCATGTGCAACCTGGGCTTCTCCATCGCTATGAAGGAGCAGGGCTTCGAGATGGTTCAGACCGCCGTGGGCGACCGTTATGTTCTTGAGCGTATGCTCGCGGACGGCGCCGTCATCGGCGGCGAACAGTCCGGCCACATCATCTTCCTGGAGCACAACACCACCGGTGACGGCCTGGTGACGGCTCTGCAGCTGCTGGCCGTGCTCAAGCGCACCGGTCGCACCCTCACCGATCTTGCCGGTATCATGAAGAAGTACCCGCAGGTACTCGTCAACGTGCATTCCGACAACAAGGCTGGTCTGGACGATTGCCAGCCCATCTGGGATGCCGTCGCTGCTGCCGAGAAGGAGCTTGACGGCCGTGGCCGCATTCTGGTGCGCCCGAGCGGTACCGAGCCGCTGGTCCGCGTGATGGCCGAGGCCGAGACGCATGAGTTGACCCAGCGCGTTGTCGACGACATCGTCGAGGTTGTCAAGCGCGAACTTCCCTAATGGTCAAAAACCGTTGCCAAGTGGTAAACTGTTAAGGTTATTTTGATTGATCGGTATGTCCGAGGGGGAGCATGTTCACTAAAGTCCTAAGGTCTTTTGGTATGCGTGGTCGAGTCCTTACGCTGGATGCTCCCATCTCGGGCGACGTCATTCCGCTTTCCGAGGTAAACGACCAGACGTTTGCCACCGGCCTTTTGGGCCAGGGCGTGGCGATTCAGCCCACCGGAACGCGTGTGATTGCACCGGCTGATGCCAAGGTCGAGGCCATTTTTCCTACGGGACACGCCGTTGCGCTTAACACGGTCGATGGCTTGGACGTGCTCATCCACGTTGGTTTGGATACCGTTCAGCTCGAGGGCAAGCACTTTACCGTACATGCGCAAGTGGGTGACATCGTCCATAAGGGCGATGTGCTCATTGAGTTCGATCGCGAGGCAATTGCTGCCGAAGGCTACGATGTGACGGTTCCCATCTTGGTGTGCAACTCCGTTGAGTTCTCGAGCATCAAGGGCTCCGTTGGCGTGCATGTCGAAGAGATGGACCAGCTCATCGTTGCTCGCGAGCGCTAGCAAGTGCACGTGGCCATTAGCCTACAATTCAAACACGTTTACGGAGGGCGCCCTTGAAAGAGGACGCCCTCCGTGGCAAGATGAGATTTGTCCGAAGCTAAACAGCTTTGGGTCACCGTGGACGGGCAGGGGCCTCGACGCGGCTAGACACGAGACACATACATTACGCGACCTCGCCCTGGTGGCCGCACACGTTGGTTGCGGCCGACGCGGGCCGCGGGCAAGTGCTTGTAAGGGAGCCTTGCCTCTCTTGTACGAGAAAGGACGCGTAATGAAGATCATTAAAGCTAAAGACTACGAGGATATGAGCCGCAAGGCCGCCAATATTATCTCGGCGCAGGTTATCCTCAAGCCCGACTGTGTGCTGGGCCTTGCCACCGGCTCCACCCCGATCGGTGCCTACAAGCAGCTCGCTGCTTGGTACAAGAAGGGCGACGTCGACTTTGCCGAGGTCAGCACCTACAACCTGGACGAGTATCGCGGCCTTTCGCATGACGATCCCCAGAGCTATCATTACTTCATGCGCGAGAACTTCTTCGATCACATCAACATCGACCTGAACAACACGCATGTGCCCGATGGCTCCAACCCCGACGCCGCTGCCGCCTGCTCTGAGTACGACAAGATTGTCGCCGACGCCGGTTACCCGGATCTGCAGCTGCTCGGCATCGGCAACAACGGCCACATCGGCTTCAACGAGCCCGATGACCACTTCTCCAAGGGCACGCACTGCGTCGACCTCACCGAGAGCACCATTCAGGCCAACAGCCGCCTGTTCGACAGCATCGACGATGTTCCCCGTCAGGCCTACACCATGGGTACCCAGACCATCATGTATGCCCGCATGATCCTGGTCGTCGCCAACGGCGAGGCCAAGGCTCAGGCCGTGCATGACATGTGCTATGGCCCGGTTACGCCCGAGTGCCCGGCTTCGATCCTGCAGCTGCACACCAACTGCGTTGTCGTTGCCGACGAGGCCGCCCTTTCGCTCTGCGAGTAGCGCGAATCCTGCACCTCGACATAGCCTTGCCTAAGGCCTCCGCTTTGCGGGGCCTTTTTGCTATCCCTTTCCGCCCGCTTGACCAAAATCTTGCCGCAAGCTTGACGAATGCCGGATGTCCAACAGTTTGATTCATTTCATACCAGATTCTATGCAAAAATGCCACTAAAAGGTCGTAGACGGTAGCGGGTGCTAGGCGAGTTGAATGACATGGCTGAACCTTGTTCATCTGCGTTACACTGCCGCTTAGATGGGACAAGCTGACAAGCTCATTTACCTGCTTAAAGACCGATTAGTCGGGGGATTAATAACAATCGGCCCTCGCTGTACAAAAACTTGCCGCTTGCGTACCAAAAGACAACCTAAAACACAAGGGCGCTCTATTCATAGCGCGGCTTGTATGGTCTTGCGGTTACGGTGTCCATACGGTCGAGTAGAGGAGCAGGTATGGTAAACGATTTGGATAGTATAGACGACCTCGAACTGATGCCGCTGGGCGGAGGCTATATGGTGCGACGTGAGCGTCTGCTAAATGAGCTTATCGCCAAGGGCCGAAAGGCCGGCATCGTGGTTCTCTACGCGCCTGATGGCTTTGGGAAAACCTCGGTGCTGCTGCAGTACACCCAAGAGGTAAAAAGTGACCCGACGCGAGGCCCCGTGCGGATTATCGAGGCGGATCGAGCCATTGGGCGCGAGGTGTTTATGCAGCTCGAGGTGGTAACCGAAGAGCTCAAAGACAAGCCGCATTCCCTTGTCGCGATTGATAATGTGCCAAATCTCGATCAGCACGATACCGAAGACCTCATTGACAGGATTCGCGGCCTGCGCGCTATGGGGGTAGGGGTCTTTATCTCCTGCCGTCCTTCAAATCGTCAGCTGATTCATGGGCTGGGCGATTCGGTTAAGATCAATGCGCAAATGCTCAAGGTGCATGCCTATGAGTATTCGGCGTGGGCATCGGCGTTTTCGATTAGCACATCGCTTGACTTTTACCAGCTCACACAGGGTGTGCCCGAGCTTGTTTCGGCTTTGCAGACGGGTCTGTACGGCCAGGGCGATGTTGCCGGTCTGCTCGAAAGCGAGATTGTCAACGTGTATGGTGCGGCACTTGTCGATCTTGCTTCGCTCGACAATAATGCGCTGTTTTGCGTGGCATGTCTCATGGTTTTGATGGGCGAGGGCAATATCGCAGAACTCGAGGCTTGTGGAGTGAGGCTGTCGATGATCGACCAGTCCTACCTTGTACGCGATTACCCGATCTTTGGTTTAGATCCGGCCGACCGGAGCTTTACGTGCCTGGGCGCCGAGGATAACGGACGGCTTCGCCTGCGAAAGTTGGTGGCCGAGATCCGTCCCGAGCTAGTTCCGCGGGCGGCTCGAATTTTGCTCAAGGCAGGCCGATGTGATGCGGCGATGGACCTGGCCGACGCCTTTCTGGACCGTAGCGTGGTCCTTGAACTTGCCGGGCAGTATGGGGTCGATCTTGCTCTGACGGGGCACGGTGCCGATGTCTGCCGGGCGGCGTTGAGTACGATCGATGCCGAAGATCACGCTCCAGAGCCAACGCCTGCCGAGGCACTCGGCGTATATTTGGCGGCGGTCAGCGTGTCCAACACAAAGCTCGCCCGCTGCATGGCATCGCTCATTGAGCATGCGGGCGATCGGGCAGCCTGTGAAATAGATCCCGTTTCGTGGAAGGTCGCCCAGGTCCTTACGGCAGTTTGCTATGGGGACAACGGGCTTGGGCTTCCCATGAACCTTGCTGTGCCGGAAATCGAGACATCCCATACCGCACTCGATATGTTGTCTGCGCATATCGAGGTCAAGCGGTGCCTGACCGAGCGGGGAGATGACGGCGGCGTTCTACAGCAGCTCAAAACGAGCAAGGCCTACGACTGCGAGCTCGACATCGCGGGGATTGTTATACGGGCCGATAGTATGCTGGTGGAGCTCTTTGACGGGTCGTTTGCGGGAACCGACGAGCGCGACGACGAGATGACGGTGGTGCGGGAGGCGCTCGACGTACGCGGGCTTAAGGCGATGGCTATCTGGGTGCGCATGGTGTTGGCGGCACGGCGGCTCCTTTCCGGCTTGCCGGTAACCGACGACGCGGCGTTCAACGAGCTCGATCGTTTTGCTGTGCGCATGCGCGACAACCAGATTCAGCTGTTTGGCCTGTTGCTAGAAGGCTGGCAGTCGCTGGCAGAGGGACGGCCGGTTAATGCAAAGTTCCGTGCGGTCCAAGTGCTCAAACTTGCCGAGGAGTCGATTGCGTACATGCGCGATAACGCATTGCTGCTGGAACGCGCGGCATATCTGCGTAACACCTCGATGGTTTCGGTGCGCGAGGAAGCGGAACTACTCGATATAAGCCAGACGCAGGTTGGTGGCGCAGAAGCCTGGATGGTGGCGCTGCATTTGGCCTGTGCGGGCCGAGACAGCGATCTTGCGGCCTGGATGTCCATGAATCGTGCGGGGATTCTAGAGCCATCGTATCGGCTCTTTGCGCGCCTTGCCATGCATTGTCTGGGCGAGCCGGCGGCCAGGATACGCAAGAAGCTTCCCGTGCGCGAGCTGTCGCGGTACTCGCTGCGCGACGATTTGGAAGGGGAGAGCGAGCGCCTATTCCAGGCTGGCGAGGTTAAAGCCGTTGATACCATCGACCATATCGAGATTCGCATGTTTGGTGCGTTTCGCGCCGAGCGCGACGGGTTTCCCATCACGGACAAAATGTGGCGCCGCAAGAAGGCGGCGACGCTTGCCGAGCGGCTTGCGCTGGGCATGGATGCGCTCGTCGATCGTGAGACGCTGGCCATGGAGCTGTGGCCCCATGCCGAGTTCAATAGCGCCCGCAACAACCTGTACTCGACGATATCGCGCTTGCGGTCGGCTTTGGGGCCGACGCCGGATGGCAAGTCATGCGTGCTCATCCAAAATGAATGCATTGGGCTCAACGGTGACTACGTCAAGACCGATGTACGGCTGTTTGACCAGATAAGCCGCGAGGTTTTGGGAAATCGCACGGGTGCGCGCGGGCCCCATCTGGTCGAGTTGTGCCTTAAGATTGAGCAGCTTTATGCCGGACCGTTGTATGTTCCCAATGGCTGTAATCCCACCTACTTTTTGCGCATGCGGCGCATTATGCAGTCAAAGTACATCGATTGCATGATTAAGGGAGCAAATGCCGCTCTAGAAGAAAACGACCTGCAGTCGGCGATTTGGCTGGCGGAGTCGGGGCTTCGGCAGGAAACGGCGCGTGAGGATATGGTGCGCTGCGCCATGCGTGTCTACAGCGCGGCGGGGCGGCGGCGCGATATCGTCGAGCTGTACAGCGGGCATATGCACCATCTGAGGGAGCAGGTCAATGGCGTGCCCGAGCCCGAGACGCGGCGTCTATACGAGCGCTTGGTGGAGGGGCGGCTCAATCGCGTGCTGGTCGAGCGATAAAAAACGGGCGCCCGAAGTACTTGGGCACCCGTAAGCTTGCTATGTGTTGGCTCGCCGGATCATTGGCTCTTAGACGAGCTTGATCTTCTCGATGTCCTTGCGCGAGGACTCGCGATACAGCGAGAACTTGCGGCCGATAACCTGAACGACGTCGGCGTGGCAACGCTCGGCGAGCTCCTCGGCGGCCTCGCGGGCGGAAAGGCTGGAGCCATCGAGCACGGAGCACTTAACGAGCTCGTGCTTCTCTAGGTAGGCGACCGTCTGCTCGACGGTGCCCTCGTTGATATCGGACTTGCCGATGATGATGGCGGGGTTGAGGTGATGGGCCATGCTGCGAAGCTGCTTGACCTGTGCTCCTGTCAGTGCCATGGGTTCTCGCTTTCTATGTATGGGGCGCCCCGCGACGGGGCCTTAATCTACGTGAGCTGTCCCACGATAGCGCAGGAACGGCGCGGTGTGGAGCGCGTTTGCCCAGTTCAAAAAGAATGCGGATGCCGAGTGAGTGAGCGGTGCGGGCTGCGAACAGGCTATGAGCGGGGTGCAGAGATCGGCTCCCATGCAATAAACGCCCAACGAACCTTGCGGACATGATCGAGCATGTAGCGCCCCTGCGGCGCGCCCTTGGAGCCCGGCTCGCCGGCATGGGGGTTCTCAATCATGTGTTGAGCGATATAGTTGCGCAGGCGGTCGATCTTATCCTCGTTGCCATGTTCGAGCATACGGGAAAAATCCGCCACACCTGCCTCAAGGCTATCGAAGGTATCGCGACGAGGCGATTCAAAGTACGTAACCTGCGGCAACGCACCCATCTGAATGAGGATGTTGAAGGCGTACACAAAGCCATTACTGCAGGTAACCGAGGCGCCGATGGCGTTCATCACGTGCAGGTCATAGCGCGGGCTGGAGTTGGCGACCATCGTGACAGCACAACGCCGGCGAGCCGTGCGGTCGAGCTTGGCAAGCGCGCCTTTTAGGTTGGTCGTGGTGACAGAGCGACTGGCAAAGGCAACATCCACCGCTTTCGCGACCGGTCCAACCAAATCCCAATCATCATCCCAAGCAAGCTCAAGCGGCGTAATAAGATCTTCGAGCCCGTAATACTCAATGCCGGCATCAAGCGTGCCCAACATGGCAGGAGAGAAGTCGGCAGCAATCACGGAATGCCCAGCCTGAGCAAGCGGAATAGCAATCGACCCAGCCCCACACCCCATATCAAGCACCGATTCACCAGGCTTTAACGCCAACAGCTTTATAAAATCCCGGGCATACGGAGCAGTCTCAAGCGGCCGAAAATGCCGAGCCCTTTTATCCCACTCAAAAGAGTCATCAGCCCGCCGCCGACCAGCCTGCAGGCGCATCCATTCGCCATTCCAATTCGCAGCAAGCAGCTCAGAACGATTCTCCCTATCAACCACGGGCCAACCTCCTAGCAACAAAAAAGCGACTCCCCCCAAAAGAAGAGCCGCAACCAGCATATATCAGAAAAAGAACCGTTCCAACGCCAAGCCGCCCTCACAACCAAGGCGGGCAGGAGCGAAGCGACTGCCATACGGGATAGAACCCAACTGAGGTCCCGTTGTGCGGGAGCCCCGGGGAGGGCAAATATATAAGGTCGATCGCGAGTTCCGCACGAGCCGGAGAGCACTTAATGTGCTCTCCGTGCGAGTCAGGACTGTCCGAGCAGGCGACCTTATATATTTGCCCTCCCCGGGGCTCCTCGCCAGTCCCCCCTCAGCTAGTTCTTCAGCGAGTTCAGCGGTGCCGGGAAGCGTCCGCCACGGTGGGCAAGCACGGTGCCGGCGTTGGGGTTCACCGGCATGATGGGCGCACGGCCGAACAGGCCGCCGTACTCGACGCAGTCGCCCACGCCCTTGCCGATGGCGGGGATCACGCGGACGGCCGTGGTCTTGTTGTTGATGACGCCGATGGCCATCTCGTCGGCGATGATGCCGGCGATGGTCTCGACCGGAGTGTCGCCGGGGATGGCGATCATGTCCAGGCCAACGGAGCACACGCAGGTCATGGCCTCGAGCTTCTCGAGCGAAAGCGCACCGGCCTCGACGGCGGCGATCATGCCGGCATCCTCGGATACGGGGATAAAGGCGCCCGAGAGGCCGCCCACGCTGGAGCTGGCCATGACGCCGCCCTTCTTGACGGCATCGTTGAGCATGGCGAGCGCGCAGGTCGTGCCCGGGCCACCGCAGGTGCCAACACCGATGATCTCGAGGATGCGTGCGACGGAGTCGCCGATGGCGGGCGTGGGAGCCAGCGACAGGTCGACAATGCCCTTCTCGACACCCAGGCGATGGGCGGCCTCGCGGCTCATGAGCTCGCCGGCACGGGTGATCTTAAAGGCGGTCTGCTTAATCTTCTCGGCGACTTCCATCATCGATGCGGAATCGGGCAGCGTCTCCAGGGCTGCGGCCATAACGCCGGGGCCCGAGACGCCTACGTTGATGACGGCGTCGGCCTCGCCACCGCCGTGGACGGCGCCCGCCATAAACGGGGAGTCCTCGACCATGTTGGCAAAGCAGACAAACTTGGAGGCGCCGACGGAATCCTGGTCGGCCGTGAGTTTAGCGGCATCGATGATGGTCTGGGCGGCCATGAGCACGGCGTCCATGTTGATGCCGGCGCGCAGGCTGGCGACGTTGACGCTGGAGCAGACGCGGCTCGTGGTAGCGAGCGCCTGGGGGATGGACTGGATGACGCGGCGGTCGGCGTCGCCGATGCCCTTCTGGACGAGTGCGGAGAAGCCGCCCAGGTAATCGATGCCGAGCGTCTCGGCCGCGCGGTCGAGGGCATGCGCGATGGGGGTGAGGTCCTCATCCTTGCAGCACGCGGCGATCTGCGCCACCGGGGTGACGGAAACGCGCTTGTTGACGATGGGGATACCGTACTCGCGCTCGAGGTTCTCGGCGGTCTCGACCAGATGCTCAGCCGTGTGCGTCACGTGGTCGTAGATCTTCGTGCACATGCGGTCGAGGTTCTCGTCACCGCAACTCATGAGCGAAACACCCATGGTGATGGTCCTGATGTCGAGGTTCTGCTCCTCAACCATGCCGCGGGTTTCCGCGATTTCTGCGGGCGTGATCGCCATCCTTGCGCTCCTATCTGCCAAAACGAGCATAGTCTTTTCTATTCTAACGTGCCGCACGTGCCAAGTGGCGCGTGCGGCACGTTTTGGTGCTCGGTTGTTTCCGTTATGTTACTGCCCAAAGACCTCTTCGGCGATACGAGCGCTTTCGGCGGCGTCCTTGGCGTAGTAGTCCGCGCCGATCTGCTTGGCGTATTCGGGGGTGAGTACGGCGCCGCCTACGATGATCTTGACGCCCGGCACCTCGGCATGAAGCAGCTTGATGGTCTCTTCCATGGCGACGACCGTGGTGGTCATAAGTGCCGAGAGGCCGACGAGTTTGATATCGCGCTCCTTGACGGTCTTGAGGACCTCCTGCGGATCGACGTCGCGGCCCAGGTCAAAGACGGTGTAGCCGTAGTTGTCGAGCAGCATTTTGACGATGTTCTTGCCAATATCGTGGATGTCGCCCTTGACGGTGGCCACGCAGATCTTGCCCTTGTCGGCAATCTCGCCGGCGGGCATCAGGCGCTTGATGGTGTCGAAGCCCACGCGTGCGGCCTCGGCCGAGGCCATAAGCTGCGGCAAGAAGAACTTGCCCTGGTCAAAGAGGACGCCGACCTCGTCGAGGGCGGGGATAAAGTGATTGTTGATGAGGTCCATAGCGTCGTGGTCTGTCAGCAGACGCTCGGTCTCGGCAGCGATCTCGCCTTTGCGGCCCGAGACGACCATTCGACGAATCGGGTCGTCGTTGCCGTCAGTGTCGGCGGTGCCAGCAGCAGGCGCGGCATCACTCGATGCGGCCTGAGCCGCTGCCGGGTTGGCGGCGATCTTGTACGGATCGGTCCAGCCGGCATAGCGCTCGATGTATCCGGTCGAGCCCTCGTCCTCGACGCTCAGGACGCGATAGCTGTAGACGGTGTCCATAAAGCGCTTGGAACCCGGGTTCATGATGGGGGCGTCCAGGCCCGCGCCAAAGGCGGCGGCCAAAAAGACCGAACCCAGCAGCGGGCGGGCAGGCAGGCCAAAGCTGATGTTCGACACGCCGAGCGCGCATTTGACGCCCAGACGCTCCTTGCACAGGGACATGGCGCGCAGGATCTGCTCAGCCTGGCGTTGATTGGTCGAGGCGGTCATGACCAGGCAGTCGATGAGGATGCGGTCCGGTCCGATGCCGTAGCGGGCAGCCTCGGCCACGATGCGCTCGGCGATGGCGAAGCGAGCCTCGGCGGTATCGGGGATGCCGCCTTCGTCGAGCGTGAGGCCGACAACGTTGGTGCCGTAGTGGGCGACCAGCGGAAAGATCTCATTCATGATCTGCTGCTTGCCATTGACCGAGTTGATGATGGGCTTGCCGGCGTAGCGGCGCACGGCGGCCTCGACGGCGGCGGGATCGGTGGAGTCGATCTGCAGCGGCAGCAGCGTGGAGCCTTGGAGCTGTTCGGTCGCCTGTTGGATAATCTTGACCTCGTCGATCTCGGGCAGGCCCACGTTAACGTCCAGGATGTCGGCGCCCTGTTCCTGCTGACTGATGCCTTGGCTCACGACGTAGTCCAGGTCGCCATCGCGCAGGGCCTGCTGCAGGCGCTTTTTGCCGGTGGGGTTGATGCGCTCGCCGATGACGGCGATTTTGTGGCCATCGCAGGGGAGGTCCACCACGGTCTGGGCGCTTGTGACCGACATGCTGGGCTTGCGGTGGCGCGGACTGGGCGTGTGGTTATCGATAAGCGTGCGCAAGGCCGCCATGTGCGTCGGCGTGGTGCCGCAGCAACCGCCCACGACGCTCACACCGTCCTCGATCATGCCGGCGACGGCCTCGGCGTATTCGGGGGCTTGGATATCAAAGACGGTGTTGCCGTCGTCGTCTACATGGGGGAGTCCTGCATTAGCCTGCACCATAACGGGCTTGTCGGTAACGGTGAGCATACGTGCGGCGAGTCCTCGGAGCTCGGCCGGTCCTTGGCTGCAGTTGATGCCCAAAACGTCGGCACCGATGGCGTCGAGCGTGATGGCGGCCACCTCGGGACTCGTACCCAGGAAGGTACGGCCGTCTTCCTCAAAGGTCATGGTGGCAAAGACGGGCAGGTCGGAGTTCTCGCGGCAGGCGAGGACAGCCGCCTTGATCTCGGCCAGGTCGGTCATGGTCTCGATAATAAAGAGATCCACGCCCGCATCGACGCCTGCGCGCACTTCCTCGGCAAAGAGGTCGTAGGCCTCGTCAAAGCTGAGGGTGCCTAAGGGACGAAGCAGCGCGCCGATGGGGCCGATATCGCCGGCGACGTAGCGGGCGCCGGCCTCGCGGGCGCAGGTGACGGCCGCGGCAAAGACGTCTGCCACGGTGGCGGCACCGTCGAGCTTGTGGGCGTTGGCGCCAAAGGTGTTGGCGGTGATCACGTCACAGCCAGCCTCGACATATTGACGTTGGATATCGGTGATAACCTGGGGCTCCTCAAAGTTGAGCAGCTCGGGCAGGGCGCCGGCCTTCATGCCGGCCGCTTGCAACATGGTGCCCATGCCGCCGTCGAACAGCAGGTGTCCCGTGCCCTCGATGGCCGCACGCAGTCGATCGTCCTTAATGCGCAGATCGTCGATCGTGCGCGTCTTGTACGTGGCACCGTTGCGACGTGCGGCATCAACGGGTGCCGCCAATGCAGTGCCGTCAGAATCATGAGTGATAAGCGGAGTAAACATCGAGGGCTCCTAATGGCTGGAATAGCAGGTGGTGTGGGCGGCGCGGAAGCGGCAGTGCTCGCGCATGCGGCAGATATTGCAGGTGGGGCGGGTCTGGGCGTCGTGGACCTCGCCGTCGAACAGGCCGATCACCGCGGTCACGCTTTTGGTGGGCATAAGCAGGCTGGTGGGCGTGACGGTAAGCCCGATGAGCCGCGTGGCGTTGAGCGCATTGACGATCGAGCGCTGGGCCGAGAGCGGGCAGTCGCCGTAGCCGGGACTAAAGCGCCAGTTGCCGGCGAGTCCGTGTGCGGCAGCCGCAGCCTTGACCTGTTGGTCCATCTGCTCGACGGCGGCTTCTACATAGGCAGAGCATGCGGCGTCGAGCACGGCGCCCTCCAGGGGATGTTGGGCTCCCGTGGTGCGCAGGCGACGCTCGGCGTCCATGCCTAGGGTGCAGGCCATCAGCGCGGCCATGCGGGCGTCCTTAAGATGGCGATAGATATCGCGACCCCGTAGCTCAACGTTGGTGCCGACCAGACGGATGCAAGGCTTGCCCTGCTCATCCACGCTCGTGGCATCGATGGCAAATACGCGGCGCACGCCACGGGGCTCAATGTCCAGTTCCAGACGCTCGACCACAAGCTCAATACGTCGTGACAGCTCGGGCTCAATCTGCTGGCCGCCGTAACCCAGGTACCGCAGCATCTCGGCGCGGTCGACACGGGGATGGTACGCAGCATCGACACGGTAAAGCGCCGGCGACGCAAGGTCGGCCGGCACTTCGACAGCGGTTGTATCGATGTGCGGTTTTTCCATTACCCCAGGCGCTCCATAATGGTCGCGGCGATCGCAGGACGGTTCATAGTGTACAGGTGCAGGCCGTCGGCGCCGTGCTCCTTGAGGTCGCAAAGCTGGCGGGCGGCATAATCTACACCGGCTGCCTGCAGGCTCTCGGGGTCGTTCTCGTACTTGGCGAGAATCTTGATGACGGGGGAGGGCAGCGACGCGCCGCACATAAAGACCATGCGGCTGATCTGCGACTTGCCCATAAACGGCATGATGCCCGCGGTAATGGGCACGGTGATACCGGCCTTGTCGGCAAGCTCGCGAAAACGGTAGAAGCACTCGTTATCAAAGAAGAGCTGTGTCACAAAGAAGCTCGCGCCGGCGTCCTGTTTTTGCTTGAGGTGTTCGACCGAGAGGTTGAGATCCTCACAGGCAATGTGGCCCTCGGGGTAGGCTGCGGCGCCCACGCAAAAGCCGGCGTCGACGAGCTCGGGGATGAGGTCGCGGGCGTAGGCGTAGTCGGAGGCGGGCTTGTCGTCCTCGGTCGCGCCGGCAGGGAGATCGCCACGCAGGGCCAGAATGTTTTCAACGCCGGCGGTGCGATACTCGTCGATCTTGGCGGCGATGTCGGCGTGGGTGCGGCCCACGCAGGTGAGGTGTGCCACCGAGGGCGTGTCGAATTCGCTCGAAATCATATGCGCGATGGGGGCGGTGGTGGCACCGTTGCCCGAGCCGCCGGCCGAGCAGGTGACCGAGACAAAGCTCGGCGAAAGCTTGCACAGATTGCCTGCCACTTCGCGAGCCGTGTCGAGGGTGAGCTCGCCCTTGGGCGGGAACATCTCAAACGAAACGGGCGCGGTGCCCTGGGATGCTGCCTGCTTAAAAACCTCGTCGACGCGCATATCGTGCTCCTCTAGATACGTAATAGTGTGATGTGTTGTAAGGATTCTACAGCACCACTGTGTCACGGTGGAGTTTCACTCGTTATTCGGGGATACCAATCAAAGATGCCTTGCTATCGGCTTTCTCTATAACAGAGCGGCTAATCTAGGCACGGACTATAAAGACTGGTATCTGATGCAAAATACCAGTTAATAGAGCTCCATCCCAAATTGACTACCCTTAAACCATGGGGAGAGGTCTGCAATTTATGCAGTTGATTGGCTGTTGAGGGTGGCAACGCCGCCTCGATAGGGTAACCTCATTGATTGGTTTCGCGACAGCAACATAACGGTAATGTCGCGGAAACACGGCGAGTCTAAGCTATGACTCGTTCGTTAGTAATCAACACCGCTTCTCACGCGGTGCCGATACGAAGGGAGTTCCGTATGGCCGATCTTACTGACCGCTTCGGGACCATGGTGTTCTCTGAGGAAGTCATGAAGGACTACCTCCCCAAGGACATTTGGAAGCGCCTTGCTGCAACCCTCGAGGGCGGCGAGCCGCTCGACCTGGACGTGGCCAACGCCGTTGCCCACGCCATGAAGGTCTGGGCCATCTCCAAGGGCGCGACGCACTACGCGCATTGGTTCCAGCCGCTTTCGGGCATTACTTCCGAGAAGCACGACAGCTTCCTGGAGCCCAACCACGACGGCACCGCCATTACCAAGTTTACGGGCAAGAACCTCATCCAGGGCGAGCCCGATGCCTCGAGCTTCCCCAACGGCGGCCTGCGCGCCACCTTCGAGGCCCGTGGCTACACCGCCTGGGATCCCACCAGCCCCGCCTTTATCAAGGACGATGTCCTGTGCATCCCCACGGCTTTCTGCTCCTACACGGGCGAGGCCCTGGACAAGAAGACCCCGCTGCTGCGTTCCATGACCGCGCTCTCGCGTGAGTCCAAGCGCGTTTTGGCGCTGTTCGGTAAGACCCCCAAGAAGGTCGTTCCTTCCGTGGGCGACGAGCAGGAGTACTTCCTGATCAAGAAGGACGCCTACCGCAAGCGCAAGGACCTGGTCATTACCGGCCGCACCCTCTTTGGCGCCGCTCCCTGCAAGGGCCAGGAGCTCGAGGAGCACTACTTTGGCGCTATCCGCCCCACCGTCTCGGCCTATATGAAGGATCTGGACGATGAGCTGTGGGCGCTTGGCATTCCCGCCAAGACCAAGCACAACGAGGTTGCTCCCTGCCAGCATGAGCTCGCCCCCGTCTATGGCGAAGTCAACGAGGCCATCGACCAGAATCTGGTCATGATGGAGAAGATGAAGCTCATCGCCTCCCGCCACGACTTGGTCTGCCTGCTGCACGAGAAGCCCTTCGAGGGCATCAACGGTTCGGGCAAGCACAACAACTGGTCGCTTGGCACCGAGTCCGAGAATCTGCTCGACCCGGGCGACACCCCGCTCGACAACCTGCAGTTCATCGTCTTCCTCACCGCGGTGATCGAGGCCGTCGATAACTATCAGGAGCTTCTGCGTGCCTCCGTTGCCTCGGCCGGCAACGATCATCGTCTGGGCGCCAACGAGGCTCCTCCGGCGATTATGTCCATCTTCCTGGGCGACCAGCTTACCGAGGTCGTCGAGAAGATCATCGATGGCAAGGCTTCCGTCCATGCCACGCGCGGCGTGCTTGACCTGGGCGCCGATACCCTGCCCAAGCTGATGCAGGACAACACCGACCGCAACCGCACCTCCCCGTTTGCCTTCACCGGCAACAAGTTCGAGTTCCGTGCCTGCGGCTCCGAGCAGAACGTCTCCGACTCCAACCTGGTGCTCGATGCCGCCGTGGCCAAGTCGCTCAAGTCCTTCGCCGACGCGCTTGAGGGCACGCCCGAGGATAAGTTCCAGGACGCTGCGCTCGAGTACTGCAAGAAGGTCCTGACCGACCACCAGCGCATCCTCTTTTCCGGCGATGGCTACTCCGACGAGTGGCCCGTCGAGGCCGAGAAGCGCGGCCTTGCCAACAACAAGACCACGGCCGACGCCCTGCCCGCGTTTGTTTCCGATAAGGCCATTGCGCTCTTTGAGGAGACGGGTGTCCTGACCAAGGCCGAGGCCCAGTGCCGCTACGATTGCAAGCTCGAGAAGTACAACAAGCTCATGAACATCGAGGCCACCACGATGGTTCGCGAGGCGCGTCGTACCTATCGCCCGGTCATTACCGCCTATGCCACCAAGGTCGCTAAGGGCCTTGAGACTATTCGTGCCGCCGGTGCTGAGGCCGCCATGCAGTGCGAGCAGAACACGCTCAACAAGCTCTGCAACGGCATCACCACCATCAACGACTCCATCAAGGCGCTCGACGCCGTGCATCAGAAGGCCGAGGGCCTCGATGGTCAGGAGCAGGCCAACGTGTATGCACACGAGGTCGTTCCCGCTATGGATAAGCTGCGCGCCGCCGTGGATGCCATGGAGGAGATCGTGGCCGCCGACTACTGGCCGGTCCCGACCTACGACGACATCCTGTTCTACGTGTAGGACTGGGACAACATACCGTCACTGTTGAAAGCCGGGGCTCGCATTACGCGGGCCCCGGCTTTTGTTTGCGAAGGACGCTTTGAAGCCCGTTTTGCCGCCGATTTGCCTAGGTATAAAGGGCTATGGGCAAAAAACGTCAAATATGAGTACTGTCACAAGTCCTGTAACATTATTTATCTGCAAAATATGTAGTGTTACGCAACATATGTCCAAGTACTTAGCCGATAAACGTCTGCAATTTTTCCGCCGTAGGACGCCTGACGGCTAAATCGCCTTCTGAAGGCATGAAATTTCTGTTACTAAAATGGTAACAGTACTCATATTTGCTATTTTTTGCCCACAGGCCTTGCGATGATGTCGGGATTCGTACCCTGTCGGGTTCGAATCCCGACATATCGGTAGCAAAAAGCCCGCTACCGAATTGGTAACGGGCTTCACATCTCAAATGGTGCCCCCAGCGGGATTCGAACCCGCGATATCCACCTTGAAAGGGTGGCGTCCTTGGCCGCTAGACGATGGGGACAGCGGGAAAGAGTATAGCAGACTTTTTTAGCCGTTCACATATCGTTGGCAAACTGAAAAACCACCACAAAGGTGCCTGTCCCCTTTGTGGTGGCGAGGCGTTAGGGGAGGAGCTTCATCGCGGCGTCGTGGGCGGCGTGCTCGTAGGTGTCGTCGAGGGGTTTGAGCGGCAGCAGGGCTGTGGCCTGCGCATCGCCGCGGCGCTCGAGGGCATGCGCGATCAGCCAGTCGGCGAGTTCGGGGTTTTTGGGCAGTGCCGGTCCGTGTAGGTACGTGCCGATGACGCCCTTGTAGATCAGACCCTCAAAGCCGTCGTCGCCGTTGTTGCCGGTACCCGTGACGACGGACGTTCCGAGTGGCGTGGCGTCTGCGTCGAGCAGGGTGCGGCCACCGTGATTCTCGAATCCCACAAAGGGCTCGGGAGCCAGATCGGTTTTGACGGCTACGTTGCCGATCAGGCGGTCGGAGCCGCGTACGGTTTCGGCGGCAATGACCCCCAGACCCTCGATGCGATCCTCGCCCATGTAGTACGAACGGCCGAGCAGCTGATAGCTGCCACAGATGGCGAGCAGCGAGCCGCTGTCCTCAACATAGGATGCGACCTTGTCTTTTTGGGCGAGCAGCTCGTGTGCCACGGCTAGCTGGTCGCGGTCGGAGCCGCCACCCATCATGACGATATCGGCATCGGTGAGATCGAGTGACTCGCCCATACGGACCTCGTCCACGCGAACGGGGATGCCGCGCCAGACGCAGCGACGCTCGAGGGCGATAACGTTGCCGCCGTCGCCGTAGAGGTTGAGGGCATCGGGGTACAGGTAGACGATGCGCAGCGGGCGCGAAAGCTCGACTGGCGCGATGCCGACGGGGACGGCACTGCCATCGGCACACGTTGCAGCGCGGGCAGCAACCGTGGCTGCATCGGCACCCTTCAGCCCATCGAGTTCTTTGACCAGCGGCGGGAAGGCCGTGTAGTTGGCGACGGCATAGAAAGTGTCGCCTGCGGCTTCATCCGCAACGGCGCCAATTGCCTGCGCGACGTCCGAGATAATCGCGGCATCGATGCCGGCGTACTTGAGGCGTACCTGCATGTCGTGCGCACGCGTGCCTCCGGCAAAGGCGACAAGACCCGGTGTGTCGGCGATGCGCTCGAAGTCGACGTCGTAGATCCACGAGACATCGTGGCCGTCGGCGTCGTTGTCGTTCAGGAAGAAGGCGCAGAGCCTGCCGCCTGCCGTTTTAATGGACTGGATCTGGCGATCGAAGCCCACGGGATTTTTGGCCAGGTTTGCCTCGACGGTACGGCCGGCGATCTCCCAGCGGCCCATACGTCCGCCGTCGGGGACGTAGGCATCGAGCGTAGGCTGTAGAAACGCCGTGTCCACGCCCAACTCGCGTGCGGCAAAGAAGGCGGCGGCAACGTTATAGACCATGTACAGACCGTTGTAGCGTGTGGCGATGTGTACGGCAGCCGCGTCGGGCGCAGATCCAAAGACCAGGTCGAAGCCGTAGCCGTCGCAGCCGAGCTTCACGCCCGTCACACGGCGGACCAGTGCGGGGCGTGCCCAACCGCACGAGGGGCAATGGTATGCGCCAAGCTGGCCGTATTGCACGTAGTCGTACTCCAACGGGGCGTTGCACTGCGAGCAAAAGCGCGAGTCGCTAATGCGGTCGGACTCGGTGTCGGTGGCGCCGTCGATGCCAAAGGCAATACTCACGTTGGGAACGCGCGCGGCAATCGAGGCGCACAGCGGGTCGTCGGCGTTGTAGATGAGCGTCGTTGCCGGAGAGAGCTCCAACGCGTGAGCGATGACCTCCTGGGTGTGATCGATCTCGCCGTAGCGGTCTAGCTGGTCGCGGAACAGGTTGAGCAGCACAAAGTACGTCGGCTTGAGCTTGGGCAGGACGCGCACGGTGTAGAGCTCATCGCATTCAAAAACGCCCACGCGCTTGCCGCCGCCGGCTCGCTTGAGGCCGCTGCGCGCTTCGAGCAGTGCGCCCACCACGCCCGGCTCCATGTTGTTGCCGGCGCGGTTGCATACCACGGTGGCGCTGCTGGCGGCAACGGCGTCGGCGATGAGGTTGGAGGTGGTGGTCTTGCCATTAGTACCCGTAATCACCACGCTGCGGTCGACAAGGCCAGCGAGGTCGCTCAGCAACTCGGGATCGATCTTCATGGCGATGCGGCCGGGGAGTACGCCGCCCTGGCGCTTAAGGACGGAGCGCAGCCCCCAGCGAGCGATATCGCTCGAGGTGCAGGCAAGAGATGAGCGGAGGTTCATGAAACCGTTCCTAACGTAAACGACATGGTCGGGTCGAGTGCGTCACTAAAAACCGTAGCGGCGCGCAAATTCCTGGGCAAGCTGCGACACGTCTTCGCAGGCATTGGCCCAGGGGGCAAAGTCGGGAGTGTCCGAGATAATACCGTCCGCTTCCCAAACGGCCTGGTGCGAAAGATCCCAGGGATCGTGTGGCTCGGGCCGGCAGGGAAGGTACGGTGTCTGGTACATGGGGTTCAGTAAGAAGAACGCACCGCCCTCGCAACGGTTGGCAAACTCGCGCAGCGCGCGTGTCGCCGGGCGCATCTTGTTTGTTTTGAACAGCAGAATCGTGCGGGCGAGTAGGTACCAGGGGGAGTTCTCGAGGGCATCGGCTCCCATCTGCTCCTCGAGCTGGTGGGCTAGGGCAAAAAAGCCGTCCTCGTCTTCCAAGCGAGCAAGGGCGAGCAACACGGTGCCTGCGGCTCGGGTGGGATAGCCTTCTGCTTTAAGGACGCGGCGGGCGTAGTTGGCGGCAGCACGGTAGCGAGCGCTCGCCATGCACAGCTGCGAGATGGCCTCGAGTGTGTGAAGCCACCCGATAAGAGCCGGCTCGCTTACGGTGAGATCGGCCGCTGTCGCGCCGTCCGTCAAAACCTTGTTGGCCCAGTAGTGCGGGGCCTCCATGTCGAACCCGGGCACGCTTTGCTGCAGGTAATCGGCCGTGGTCGCCTCGAGCTTCATCAGGTCGCCCAGGCAGGCGTCGACGGGCGTGTCCGCCAAAATGATGGCGAGCAGCTGCGCGTCGAGGACATGCGCATCGATGCGGACGATCTTGAGCAGCTCATCACGCATATCGTCGAACAGGCGGTTGCGCGTCTGCTCAAACTCCTCGTCGCTGCCCATGTCCTCGATGCGATGGAGCTCGTCGAGCAGGTGGCGATGAACACCGGCGTAGGACAGCAGTGCCTGGGCATGCTCGGTCTGCGCATACTTATGAGGGTTGACGTTCACGTCGTTATGGACAAGCTCGCGTGCTGCATCGGTGAGCTCGGGGTGCGACGCCAGATAGGTGCGCTCCAGGTAGGCGGGGATGTAGACGCTCGGATCCATTAGAGGTCCCCTCCCTTAAATGGAAGTCCCTGCTCGGCTGCGCGCAGGATGCGCTCGTCGATCTGGGAACGCACGATGTCGTTGGTGGCGACCCAGGCGGCAAAGCTGGCGTTGTCGGGGGCGCCCAGACCCTCCTGCAGCACCGGCGTCGCCTCGGACAGCGCAAGGACAAGCTCGTCGGTCGAGCCCGCACCCACGTTGACGCGGGCATAGACGCCATCGGGAAACTCGGTTTGGAAGTAGAGCGCCTCGGCCGCGTGCGGGCACGAGCGAACGAGGATGCGCAAATAGTGCTCGGCGTCCTCGTAGTCCAGCTCGCGCCAGGCAGCGCTCATCAGCGCGATGAGCGTCCATGGGTCCAAGTCGCGCTCCGCGTCCTTGGGACGACGGCGCAGCGGCGTGTTGGCGAGATAGGGGACGGAGTGGGCAGAGCGAAATCGCTTGAGCTCCTCGGCGGGGTATTCGAGCTTTGCCATAGCGAACATCGCGGTGTGGCGGACACCAGCGGGGTCGTTGGGCGCAAAGTCCAAGCTGCGATTCGCGGCTTCGAGCGATATGCGGTAGCGTCCGCTAATGAGCGCGCGCGATGCCAAGGCGGCAAGCCAGCGCAGGTAGGGGCGGCGCATAAGGTCGCCTGCGGCCTCACGCTCGTAGGGGTCCTGCGCCGAGGCGATCTTGAGTGCCAGGTCGTGCTCGACTTCATCGCGCTTGGATACCAAGTACTGTACGTACTCCTCGTTGGAGTTGGCGGTGAGGGCGGTCAGCATGCGCTGGGCATCCCAGTTGGTGGGGTCGAGTGCGGCTGCCTCGCGAAGCATGTTCTCGGCAGCGGCCTCTTCTTGCTCTGCCTGGGTATCGTCAGGGATAAAGGGAATGCGGTAGTCGACAGCCTCGACCACCTTGGCAATGAGGTGCCCGGCGCGGTCGCGGTCGTGCACGATGAGCGGCGCGGGGTTGCGGGTGAATTGTTCCATCAGACGCTCTACGGCGGCACCGTCGGTGAGCGGAATATTGTCGCGGCGCAAGGCCTCAAGAACGAGGCGATGGCAATCCTCTTGAATGGGATCGAATGCCATGGGGCCTCCTTTGCTGCGGTTAGGGTTCAAATGTCTCTATATAAGGTTCTAGTTTACCCGCATGTGGCACACCGGGGGTGCCGCACTTGGACATGCACCTTTGCACCACGAAGACGGATGTCGCACAAATGTCGGCACCTTGGACGACTGAGTGGTATCACGGTGCCGCAAACGGTCGATTTTTGGCGGCGAACGGGGCGCATTTTGGAGGGGCACCGTCCTGCCCGGGATATGTGGTCAACCTTGATAAAACGTTTGCCCAGCTTGGGAGTATGAATGCCCCACAAGGGTCTTCAGGGATAGAAAAAACGTTTCATCATTGTCGGCTTTAGGTGAATAACTGACCAACTAGAACGGTAGAATAATGTTTGTCTGAGCGTTGAGACGTTTAGACATCGCGCATTGTCATCGCCGGCAACGCGCAAACCGGTCCTAACGGAGCCAATTGGGTGCTCCGTTATATACGCAAGTCTAAGAGGGGCTTGTTTAGGAGGCACAGTATGGGACGTTTTACCAATCCTCGCGATCTGTACTTTGGTGAGGGCGCTCGCCACGAGGTGAAGAACCTCAAGGGCAAGAAGGCCATCATCGTTTCTGGCGGCAGCTCTATGCGCCGCGGCGGGTTCCTGCAGGACGTCGAGAACGACCTTAAGGAAGGCGGTTTCGAGGTCAAGCTGTTCGAGGGCGTCGAGTCCGACCCGTCCATCGAGACGGTCATGAAGGGCGCCGAGGCCATGCGCGAGTTCGAGCCCGACTGGATTATCGCCATCGGTGGCGGCTCGCCCATCGATGCCGCTAAGGCCATGTGGGTCTTCTACGAGTATCCCGAGGAGTCCTTCGATAACATCATCCAGCCGTTCAGCTTCCCCGAGCTGCGTCAGAAGGCTCATTTCTGCGCCATCTCCTCTACCTCCGGCACCGCTACCGAGGTTACTGCCTTCTCCGTCATCACCGACTACGCCAAGGGCATCAAGTACCCGCTGGCCGACTTCAACATCACCCCTGATGTCGCCATCGTCGACCCCGAGCTCACCTACACCATGCCCGCCAAGCTGTGCGCTCACACCGGCATGGATGCTCTGACCCACTGCATGGAGGCCTACGTTTCCACCTGCGCCTCTATGTTCACCGACGCCAACGCTCTGCACGGCATCCGCGAGATCGTCGAGTGGCTGCCCAAGTCCTATGCTGGCGACCATGAGGCCCGTCAGCACATGCACGAGGCTCAGTGCATCGCCGGTATCGCCTTCTCCTCGGGCCTGCTCGGCATCGTTCACTCCATGGCTCACAAGACCGGTGCTGCCTTTGAGAACGGCCACATCATCCACGGTGCCGCTAACGCCATGTACCTGGGCAAGGTCATCCAGTGGAACTCCAAGGACCCGCGTGCTGCCGAGCGTTACGCTTACGTGGCCAAGGAGATCCTGCACCTTCCCGGCGAGACCAACGAGGAGCTCATCGCCGCACTCGTCCAGAAGATTCGCGACCTCAACGACCAGCTCAACATTCCGCAGTCCATCAAGGATTACGCGAATGGTGGCGTGAAGGTCGACGCCGAGAACCCGCAGATGGTTTCCGAGGAGGAGTTCCTCGCCAAGCTGCCCGAGATCGCCGCGAACGCCGAGCAGGACGCCTGCACGCCCGAGAACCCGCGTGAGACCAAGGCTGCCGACTTCGAGAAGATCCTCAAGGCCTGCTACTACGACACCGACATCGATTTCTAATCGACTCTTGTTATCGTAACGAGGGGCTCCGCACGTATCCGTACGGAGCCCCTTTCTTTTTTAGAGAATGGGATAGTTATGGCTGCAATTTTCAATAGCCCCAGCAAGTACATCCAGGGTCCGGACGAGCTGGCCAAGCTCGGCTCCTATGTCGAGCCGCTCGGCGCTAAGGCCCTCGTCATCGTGACGCCTTCGGGCAAGAAGCGCGTCGGTGCCAAGATCGAGGGCGGCTTTGCCGAGGCTAAGGCCGAGCTGCTGTTTGAGGACTTTAACGGCGAGTGCTCCAAGGGCGAGGTCGATCGCCTGGTTGCGCTCGCTCGCGACAACGGTTGCGACATCATCGTCGGTGTCGGTGGCGGCAAGATCCTCGATACCGCCAAGGCCGTTGCCTACTACCTGGAGTCCCCTGTTATCATTTGCCCCACCATCGCTTCGACCGATGCACCGTGCTCGGCACTTTCGGTGCTCTACACCGATGACGGCCAGTTCGATAAGTACCTGTTCCTTAAGGCAAACCCCAACATTGTCCTGATGGATACGACGGTTATCGCGGCGAGCCCGGTGCGCCTGACGGTTTCCGGTATGGGCGATGCGCTCGCAACCTACTTTGAGGCACAGGCGACGCATGATGCCGACGGTGGCACTTGCGCCGGCGGCAAGGGCGGCATGGCTGGCTTGGCGCTCGCCAAGCTCTGCTACGAGACGCTTATGGCCGATGGCGTGAAGGCCAAGGTCGCGTTGGAGAAAGGTGCGCTGACGCCTGCCGTCGAGCATATCATCGAGGCCAATACGCTGCTTTCGGGCATTGGCTTTGAGAGCTCGGGCCTTGCTGCTGCTCATGCCATCCACAATGGCCTGACGATGCTGCCCGAGTGCCACGGCATGTATCACGGCGAGAAGGTCGCCTTTGGCACCATCGTCCAGCTGGTACTCGAGGATGCTCCGACCGAGAAGCTCGAGGAAGTCTTGGGCTTCTGCATTGAGCTGGGCCTGCCGGTCACGATGAAGGAACTTGGCGTTGCCGAGCTTACGCGCGAGCAGGCCATGATTGTTGCCGAGGCCGCCTGCGCGCCCGATGACACCATGTGCAACATGCCGTTTGAGGTGACGCCCGAGATGGTCGCAAACGCCATCCTGGGTGCCGACGCGCTGGGCCATTACTATCTCATGGATGAGTAAATCAAGCTAAGGAAGGGGCAAAGCCAGCAGATGACTTTGCCCTTTTTGCTATGGTGCAAAGGGGTCAGGTTGCTTTGCACCAATTGTTGTTGATGAAAGGGCGGATTCTCGTATGGCGCTTCCCATGGTTTATGGCGGTCCCGGCCGGTATGTTCAGGGGCCGGGCGAACTTTCGCGTCAGGGCAGGTATTTGTCATGGTTGGGCTGCGCTGCCTATGTCTTGTTTGACCAGGGCACCGAGGATCGGCTGTGCAGGCAGATCGTCGATGGATTTCTGGACGAAGATCTAAGCGAGCCGTTCTTTAAGATCTATAACGGTCCGTGTACGGAAGAGGCCGTTGTCGAAATGGCCAAGGAAGCCCGGGCCGAGTATTGCGACATGGTGGTGGGCATTGGCGGCGGCAAGATGCTCGATATCGCCAAGGCCGTTGCGTTTTATGCCGAGCTGCCGTTGTGCGTATGCCCCACGGCAGCTTCGATGGACGGTCCGTGCAGCGCGATTTCGGTGCTGTATCACGAGGATGGGTCGTTCGACCGCTACCTGATGCTCGAGAAGAATCCAGACCTGGTCGTGGTCGATACCAACGTGGTCGCGGCAGCCCCGCTGCGCATGACAGTTGCTGGTATGGGCGACGCGCTGGCAACGTACTTCGAGGCGCGTTCGTGCGCTGCGGCACACGGCGCCAACGAGCACGGTGGCACGCCGGGACACTTGGCCCTGGTCGCGGCACGTGCCTGCTACGACACGCTCATGGAGTGTGGCGTCGCTGCCAAGCGCGATCTCAAAAAGGGCCGTACATCGCCGGCGGTTGAGCGCCTGATCGAGTGCAATATTCTGCTCTCGGGCGTCGGCTTTGAGAGCGGTGGCCTGGCGTTGGCACATGCCATCGCCAACGGTCTGACGATTCTGCCCGAGTGCAGGGCTATGCACGGCGAGGCCGTGGCATTTGGTCTGGTGGTGCAGCTGCGCCTGGAGCGTGCGCCCGAGCTTAATCAGGTGCTCGAGTTTTGCCAGCGCGTCGGTCTGCCGACGACGCTCGAGGAGCTGGGCCTTGACGAGATTTCCGATGCCGAGCTGATGAGCGTTGCAGATGCGGCCTTTAGAAACGAACGCAATATGGCTAACGAACAGGCCAAGGTGACCAGACAAAAGCTCGTGCAGCTCATGCGCGAGGCATAGCTAGGCGCTTGATCGATCTTGTGCAATCGAGGCGGCGATAGGCCATAGACTATTTGCCTCAAAGGTGCGCCGCGTGTAATTTGCCCGAGGCGTGGGCCGATAGCGTATCATTATCTCTTGCTTGTTTGCACTGCTCAGGGAGGGGCCGCGCATGGCGCAGGAACACGATCTGTTTGATGACATTATTGAGATCAGCAAGGGTTTCGACTTTCTTAAAAACCCGCTTGGCGGCGTGACCGATGCACTCGATCCGTCGGCGCCGCAGTGGAATCCTGCCGACTACAAGGAGCGCCCGCGCGGCAACACCATTCCGTGCCTGACCTGCAAAAACGAAAAGAGCGGCTGCACCGCGTGCATGGACGTGTGCCCGGTCAACGCTATCGAGGTCGAGGAAGACGCCATTGAGATCCTCGACTCCTGCCGCAAGTGCGGTCTGTGCGCCGCTGCCTGCCCGACCGAGGCGATCATCTCGCCGCGCCTGGCGCCTAAAAACCTGTATGACGATATCGTCTCTGCCGCTACGAGCCACGAGACCGCCTACGTCACCTGCACGCGCGCCCTCAAGCGTATGCCGCGCGAAAACGAGGTCGTCGTTGCCTGCGTGGGCGATATTACGGCCGAGACTTGGTTCTCGGTACTGGCGGACTATCCCAACGTGAGTGTGTACCTGCCGCTGGGCGTGTGCGATAAATGCCGCAACACCGGCGGTGAGGACATTCTGGGCGAGGCGATTGCGAAGGCCGAGGAGTGGTCCGGCACGGGTATGGGCTTGGAGGTCGACCCCAAGAGCCTCAAGTGCCATAAGCTTCGTGAGTACGAACGCAAGGAGTATATGGAAAAGATTGCCCGCACCACGGGCCTGACGGTGACCAAGCTCAATCCGGCGACGGCGGCACTGGCCTCGGTGACGCAAAAGCTCAAAGCCCATCGCCATCAGATTACCCAGCTGGAGCGCACGCTCAACACCATGTGCGGCACCACGACGACCAAGCGTCGCCGTTCGCTCACGCACGGGCGGCAGCTGGTGCTCTCGACGTTGCAAAACCACCCCGAGCTTGCCCAGAACATGCAGGTGAGCACGCCGGAATGCGATTTTGACAAGTGCACGTCGTGCGGCGAGTGCGTCAACGTGTGCCCCACGTTTGCCTGCGATTTGGTGGGAAGCGGTCGCTTTGCACTGGAGTCCACGTATTGCCTAGGTTGCGGAGCCTGCGTCAAGGTGTGCCCCGAGCATGCGCTCAAGCTGGTCGAGCACGATGCGTCCAATCTGGTCGTTGTCGACCCCGAGGCCGAGGAAAAGGCCGCTCAGAAGGCCAAGGCCCACGAAGAGGCCCAGAAGGCCAAGGCCGAGGCAAAGGCCAAGCTTGACAAGATGCTCGATCAGGTGGAGAAGCTCGCGGACTAGTCAGCGAGCTCTATCTCTGCTTCATTTGCGCCGCCGCGGTGTCCGGATTCGCCCGGATGCTGCGGCGGCGCTATACTTATACGGTTTGAAGTACCTGTACCAAAAGGAGCTGTCGTGTCCCTTTCCATCGGTATCGTGGGCCTGCCCAACGTGGGCAAGTCGACGCTGTTCACCGCGCTTACCAAAAAGACCGGCCTTGCCGCCAACTACCCGTTTGCCACGATCGACCCCAACGTGGGTATCGTCGACGTGCCCGATAGCCGCTTGCAAAAGCTTGCCGACATCGTTAACCCGGGTCGCATTGTGCCGGCGACGGTCGAGTTCGTCGACATCGCAGGTCTGGTGAAGGGCGCTAACGAGGGCGAGGGCCTGGGCAACCAGTTCCTGGCCAACATTCGCGAGACCGACGCCATCTGCGAGGTCGTGCGCTACTTTAAGGACCCCAACGTCATGCGTGAGGTGGGCCGCACGGGCGAGTTCGTCGATCCCGCCGGCGATGCCGACACCATCATGACCGAGCTCATCCTGGCCGACATGGGCACGCTCGAGAAGCAGCTGCCTAAGCTCGAGAAGGAGGCCAAGCGCGACAAGGAGCTCATGCCCAAGTTCGAGGTTGCCAAGCGCCTGCTTGCCTGGCTCAACGAGGGCAAGCGCGCCGCATCCATGGAGATGACCGACGAGGAGCGTGCCGCCGCCAAGGGGCTGTTCCTGCTCACCATGAAGCCCATCCTGTATGTGGCCAACGTGGACGAGGATATGCTCAACGAGGACCTGGTGCCCATCGACGGCGTCAAGCCGCTGCCGATCTGCGCCAAGATCGAGGCCGAGCTTTCCGAGCTCGATCCCGAGGACGCTGCCGACTACCTGGAAAGCCTAGGCCTGGAGCAGCCCGGCCTGGACGTGCTCGCTCAGGCTGCCTACAAGCTGCTCGGCCTGCAGTCGTTCTTTACGGCCGGCGAGATGGAGGTCAAGGCCTGGACGGTGCGTCAGGGCGCGACCGCCCCGCAGGCCGCCGGTGTCATCCACACCGACTTTGAGCGCGGCTTTATTAAGGCCGAGGTTATTGGCTACGACGACTACATCGAGCTCGGCGGCGAGCAGGGCGCCAAGGCCGCCGGCAAGCTGCGCATTGAGGGCAAGGACTATGTCATGGCCGATGGCGACGTCGTGCACTTCCGCTTTAACGTGTAAGGACGACGCATATGTTTAAATATGGCAAAAAAGCTGGCTACATGGGTATTGCGCTGCTCGTACTTGCGGTGATTCCGCTGGTGGTTGCAGCGTGTGTTATCCCCAACATTGGCTCCGAGGTGGCAACGAAGTTTAACGCCGCCGGCGAGGTGACGCGCTGGGGTAAGAGCTACGAGCTGCTGGCACTGCCGGTACTCAATCTGCTGCTGAGCGTGGCGACGTACTTTACGGCGGGACGCCAAGCCAAGAACAATGACGACTCCGCCGCCATGGCGCGCATCGTGTGCGAGCGCTACCTGCGCAACGGTTGCATCACGGGTGTGTTCCTCAACGTGATCAACGTTTACTTTATGTACTCGGCGATTACCGGAACGGGCTTTGGCTTTGGTTTCTAGCTTGTCCTTTTAGACAACGAGCCTGCAAGCATATTCGATGGCTGCTGCGAGGCCGCCGCTCGATCGTGGTTGAAAGACTGCATCGGCGGCGGCCTCGTTTTCGTATCCGGCGCCGCGAAGGGCGAGTGCTATGCCGGCTTCTAAAAGGAGCGGCAGGCCGCGTTGGCTGGTTGCGATTACGGCAGCCTGATTGAGCGAGCAGCCGTGCGTTTGGCATCGGATGGCAAGTTCACCTCGCGCCGGGCAAGGGACCAGAACGGCGGCGACGCGACTTGATAGCAATGCAAATGCTGTGCGCTCATCGGGCGAAAGGCATTCAGCTTCAACGACGACGAGCTTGGGCGGCGCGCTGTTTGTGCGAAGCGCGGCTCGGTACATGCGGACCGAAGAACCCGACATAGAAAACTCCTGTGTATTCGGGAAAACGTAAACTATAGTTTACGTTTATGTTCGGCTCCATTTCAAACTCGGCTGCATGGACGAACGTGCGAAACAGATTCTTGGCAGGCGGGTCGAAGAGACACGCAGGGACCTTGGTATCTCCAAGGTTGATTTTTGTGTGGCGACAGGAATCAGCCGACCCTACCTCGACCGAATCGAAGATGGGACGGCAAATTTCACGCTCAAGGTTCTATTTAAGATCGCGCCCGCACTCGGCATGACGGTGTCAGAGCTTCTCGAGGGTATCGGATAGGGCGTTCCCCCGCTGTATTTGACGCTCTTTGGGCGGGTCCCCCTGGTTGCGATGTGCAAAATCGCGAGTATTCAGCACCAGTTTGGCCGTAGATGGTAGCTCGAGCGGCTGGCTTTGCCTTTTTGGCAGTAGTTAATCCACATACTAAATAAAAATGAGGAATAAATATTTACTAGACGGAACCCTCGTCCTAAAAGTTCGTCTAACAATCGGTCGATTCTATGCCTCCGGCGGAGAAATTGCAGAATACTCCGATTTTTGCACGGCCCGAGGGGGACCACCTGTCGTTTAAGGTTGCGATAAATGGAGCTGCCTTAGAGATTACGCCATCGGGATACGGTCGTGGTTGACTTGGCTGTAGAACAGGCGCTGGATTTCGGCGGCATCGCGTGACTGGCCGAGTGCCCACATGGTCTTGGCCACAAGCGTCTCGGTGGTCATGTCATCGCCGCGCAGAATGCCCGGATGATCGGCATAAGCGCGGCCGACCTCATAAACGCCCAGATCGAGGCCCTCTTCGGGGACCTGCGTGGTCATAACGACGGTGCGGCCCGAATCGACCCAGCGGAAAATCGCCTCCTGGAATGACTCGCCGGACTCGCCAAACTCGGGAATACCGCCAATGCCAAAGGTCTCAAGAATTACAGCATCGTAGCTATCGGCTAGGGCGTCCAGGATACCCGGGTTCACGCCGGGCGTAAGCTTAAGGACAAACACGTGCGGGTCGATGTTGTCGTAGAAACGCACCGGGTTTTCGCCCTGATGAGTGCCGTGGAGCCCGTTGCGCACGATGCGGTCGTTGCGGATGTAGGCAATGGGCGGATAGTTGACGCTAATGAACGCGTTAAAGCTCATGGTGCGCTGCTTGCGGGCGCGCGTGCCGGCAATGGCGACGCCACCAAACACAATCGACACATCGTGCGAGTGCTCGTCGAGCGCATAGAGCAGGCTCTGGTACAGATTGAGCTTGGCGTCGGTAAAGGGGTTGCCCATGGGCTTTTGCGAGCCGGTGAGCACGATGGGCTTGGGGCTGTCCTGAATCAGGTAGGAAAGCGCTGCCGCGGTGTAGCTCATGGTGTCGGTGCCGTGCAGAATCACGAAGCCGTCGTGGTCGGCATAACCCTCGACGATGACGTCGCGGATACGCATCCAGTCACTGGGACGCATATTGGTGCTGTCGATGTTCATGGGCTGTACCACGTCGAGCTCGCAGAGGCCCGAGATCTCGGGGACGCTCTGGGCGAGCTCCTCACCGGTCAGGGCGGGGGAGAGACCGTTGCCGTCTTCGGTCGATGCGATGGTGCCGCCCGTGGCGATGAGAAGGATGCGTTTCATGCTGGTATTCCTATCGTATTTGCCGCCGCAGAGGCGGAATCGTTCGGCAGTATTGTGGCACAGGGCGTCCAATGTTCAAACGTATTACATCATCCGTAACGTTTGGTAACACTTCAATTGTCGTCAAACAGGGGCCCAGGTCGTGCGTTTGCCGTGCGCTGATGGCTGCGAGGGACGAGAAACCCCATATAACGTGTACACTATGGAAGTTATTTTCGTTCATTCGCGCGGGTGGGCACCGGCTCCCCGCCAACAAGAGGGGGAACCATGGATCAAAAGGCTTCCGCAAAGGTCCTCGTACTCGACTTTGGTGCGCAGTACGGTCAGCTCATTGCCCGTCGCGTCCGCGACCTCAACGTGTATTCCGAGATCGTCCCCTGCGACATCTCGGCCGACGAGATTCGCGAGATGAACGCCTCTGCGCTCATCCTTTCCGGCGGCCCGGCCTCCGTGTACGCCGAGGACGCTCCGTCCATCGATCCTGCCATCTTTGACCTGGGCCTTCCCGTCCTGGGCTTCTGCTACGGTCATCAGATCACGGCCGTGACGCTCGGCGGCAAGGTCGGTCACTCCGAGGTGGGCGAGTACGGCCGCGCCACCATCACGCGCACGGCCGGCGCCAAGCTCTTTAACTCCACGCCTATGGAGCAGACCGTGTGGATGAGCCACCGCGACGCCGTTTCCGAGGTGCCCGAGGGCTTTACCGTTACCGCCAGCACCGACGTGTGCCCGGTTGCCGCCATGGAGTGCGTCGAGCGCAAGATTTTCACCACGCAGTTCCACCCCGAGGTCAAGCACTCCGAGTACGGTCAGCAGCTGCTGAGCAATTTCCTGTTTGAGATCTGCGGCCTGGAGCCCAACTGGAGCATGGACAACCTGGTCGAGACCATGACGGCCGAGTTCCGCGAGAAGGTCGGCGACGACCGCGTGATTCTGGCCCTGTCCGGTGGCGTCGACTCCTCCGTCGTGGCTGCGCTTGGCGCTCGCGCCGTGGGCAAGCAGATGACCTGCGTGTTCATCAACCACGGCCTGCTGCGCAAGGGCGAGCCCGAGCAGGTGGAGGAGGTCTTCACCAAGCAGTTTGACGTCGACTTTATCCACGTCCACGCCGAGGACCGTTATGCCGAGCTTCTGGCCGGCGTGACCGAGCCCGAGGAGAAGCGCCGCATCATCGGTACGCAGTTCTGGAAAGAGTTCTTCGCGGTTGCTCAGCAGCTCGAGACCGATGGCAAGCCGGTCAAGTACCTGGCTCAGGGCACCATCTACCCCGACATCATCGAGTCCGGCGCTCGCAAGACGGGCGGCAAGACGGCCACCATCAAGAGCCATCACAACCTGATCCCGTTCCCCGAGGGCGTGCACTTCGACCTCATCGAGCCGCTCGATCACTTCTTTAAGGACGAGGTCCGCGCGCTTGGCCTGGCGCTGGGCCTGCCGGGTCACATCGTGTTCCGTCAGCCTTTCCCGGGCCCGGGTCTGGCCATCCGCATCATCGGTGCGGTCGATAAGGAGAAGCTCGAGATCCTCAAGAACGCCGATGCTATTGTGCGCGAGGAGCTCGACGCCTACAACCAGCGTCTGTTTGAGCAGACCGGTGAGCGCAACTCCGAGCACAGCTGCTGGCAGTATTTCGCGGTCCTGCCCGACATTAAGTCCGTTGGCGTCATGGGCGACGAGCGCACCTATCAGCGCCCGATCATCCTGCGTGCCGTCGAATCCAGCGATGCCATGACCGCCGACTGGGCCAAGCTGCCCTACGACGTACTGGCCCGCATCTCTGGCCGCATCGTTGCCGAGGTCCCCGGCGCCAACCGCGTGTGCTACGACATCACGTCCAAGCCGCCCGCGACCATCGAGTGGGAATAGGCCGACAGGGTTCTGACCTGCATTTTTGAGTGCCGCACTGTGACGCTGAGTTTTGTTTCGTACGAGAGTCACGGCAAAGCCGCCAGCGACATTGGTGAGTAAATACGGTAACCGAGCCTCCGTTCCCATGTTGGGACGGAGGCTTTTTCTTTGCCGTTTTACTCCCTTTCACCTGCGATTTCGCGATTTACTCCCCGTGTTTCAAGATGGAAGCGTTTGGTTGCGAGGCACGCCGGTGCGAGGGCCTGAGTCGTCAGGCCCCGCACAGGGGGACCGCGATGGTGGCCACCGCGCCGCCCGAGGGGCTGTTGGCGAGCGAGACGGAGCCCCCGTGGGCGCTCGCGGCCTCGGAGGCGACGTGGAGGCCGAGCCCGTAGTGGCGGCCTCCGTCGCGCGAGGAGCGGGATGAGTCGTCTGTGAAGAGGCGCTCGCAGCCGCGTTCGAGGGCGGCGGGAGAGAAGCCCGGCCCGTCGTCGGACACCTCGATGACGAGGTGTCCGCCCGCGACGTCGCAGGAGACCGCCACGCGCGAGCGCGCGTGCTCGGCGGCGTTGGCCACGAGGTTCGCGGCGGCTCGCGCCAGGGCGGTTCGGTCGAGCGGGGCTTCGGGCGCGCCCGCGACAGCGGGGCCCGTGGCCGCGTCGAGCGTCCCCGCTGGATTGGCAACACCTATTTGGACGATTCCGGGAGGGACAGCCCCGCCTCCCTGAACTCGACCGGAGACATGTAGCCCAGCGTCGAGTGGATCCTGAAGTTGTTGTACCAGTGCACGTAGTCCGAGAGCTTGGCCCGGAG
>DBGFJU010000108.1:0-5903 GCA_048529485.1 Collinsella aerofaciens
TTGCGGTGAAATATGGACTGTTTTTGCTGGTCAAACCGCAAAACAGTCCCTATTTCACCGCAACTTTTTGGTGGAACTCAGCGCCACGGATCGGCTTCGAACAGCGGCTCGCGCTCGGGGCGGCGATCGCTGTAAGGATCGTAGCCGTCATCGTCCTCGTTCTCGGCACGGATGTAGGGGTCGCACGGCTTGGGCGCCGGTTTCGGCGCGGGCCTTGGTGCAGCGGACGCTATCTCAGCCGCCGGCGCGCTTGTCTTGATCTCGTTTTTCATCTGCATAGCTCCTTGCATCGCATCCGTTCAACATCATCAATTGTCGCACGAAAAAGGGCGGCGGACCCGATTGGATCCGCCGCCCTTGGCGTTTTGCGATGAGGTGCGGTTAAAGCCGGCCCCATAATTTACTCTGCGTCGGGGACCTCGTAGGTGGCCGCCGGCGTGTTGTCGCACACGACGGTAAAGCCACCGTCCTTGTCGACATCGACCGTCACCTGATCGCCCTCGCGCACCGTGCCGTCGATGATAGCGGCGGCGATGGCATCCACGACCTCGCGCTGCACCAGACGCTTGAGCGGACGGGCGCCAAAGACCGGGTCCAGGCCGCCCACGGCGAGCATCTGCTTGGCCGCCGGGGTGATGGCAAGCGTCATGCGCTCCTTGGCCAGACGCGCGCGGACGTCGGCGAGCTGGATGTCGACGATCTTCTCGATCTGCGCCATACCGAGCGGATGGAACACCACGATATCGTCGATACGGTTGAGGAACTCGGGGCGGAAGGTCTGAGCCATGGCCGCGTCGACCTGATGGCGCATCTCCTCCTCGTCCTTGCCGGAAAGCTCGGCGATAGCCTTGGAGCCCACGTTAGACGTCATGATGATGATCGTGTTCTTGAAGGACACCTGACGACCCTGGCCATCGGTCAGACGGCCGTCGTCGAGCACCTGCAACAGCACGTTGAAGACATCAGGATGAGCCTTCTCCATCTCGTCGAGCAAGATTACGGAGTACGGGCGACGGCGCACGGCCTCGGTGAGCTGGCCGCCCTCGTCGTAGCCCACGTATCCCGGGGGCGCACCGATCAGACGCTGGACGCTGAACTTCTCCATGTATTCGGACATGTCGATACGCACGAGCGCGCGCTCGTCATCGAACAGGCACTCGGCCAGCGCCTTGGCGAGCTCGGTCTTGCCCACGCCGGTGGGACCCAGGAAGAAGAAGCTTCCGATGGGCTTGTCCGGATCGGAGAGGCCCGCACGGCTGCGGCGCACAGCTGCGGCGACGGCGGAGACGGCCTCGTCTTGGCCGATGACGCGCTTGTGCAGCTCGCCCTCCAGGCCCTTCAGCTTGTCGAGCTCGCCCTGCATCATCTTGGACACGGGCACGCCGGTCCAGGCGCTCACGACCTCGGCGATCTCATCGGAGGTCACCTGCTCGTTGAGACCCTCGCCGTCCTGCTGCTTTTGTGCCTCGAGCGCGGCCTCAGAATCCTGAATCTGCTGCTGCAGGCCCGGAATCACGGAGTAGCGCAGCTCGGACGCACGGCCCAGGTCGCCGTTGCGCGTCGCGCGCTCCTCTTCGCTTCTGGCCTCGTCGAGCTGACCCTTAAGCTCCTGCACGTGGTCGATGGCGTTCTTCTGGTTGAGCCAGCCGGCCTTTTGCACGTTGAGCTTTTCTTGGACCTCGGCGATCTCTTGGCGCAGGGCCTCCAGACGCTCCTTGGAGGCGTCGTCGGTCTCCTTCATGAGCGCCTGCTCCTCGATCTGCAGCTGGGTGAGCTGACGCGTGGTGGCGTCAATCTCGACCGGCATGCTGTCGAGTTCCATGCGCAGGCGGCTTGCGGCCTCATCGACCAGGTCGATGGCCTTGTCGGGCAGAAAGCGGTCGGCGATATAGCGATCGGAGAGGTCAGCAGCGGCCACGAGCGCGCTATCGGTGATGTGCACACCGTGGAAGATCTCGTACTTCTCCTTGAGGCCACGCAGGATCGAGATGGTGTCCTCGACGGTAGGCTCGCTCACCATAACGGTCTGGAAACGACGGGCGAGCGCCGCGTCCTTCTCGATGTACTTGCGATACTCGTCGAGCGTGGTCGCGCCGATCGCGTGCAAGTCGCCACGGGCAAGCGCCGGCTTGAGGATGTTGCCGGCGTCCATGGAGCCCTCGGTGGCACCAGCGCCCACGATGGTGTGGAGCTCATCGATGAACAGGATGACCTTGCCTTCGGACTTCTGTACCTCCTTGAGCACAGCCTTCAAGCGGTCCTCGAACTCGCCGCGGTACTTAGCGCCGGCGACCAGCGCGCTCATGTCGAGCTCGATAAGGTCACGGTCGCGCAGGGTACTCGGCACGTCGCCGGCCACGATACGCTGGGCGATGCCCTCGACGATGGCCGTCTTGCCGACACCCGGCTCGCCGATGAGCACGGGGTTGTTCTTGGTGCGGCGGGACAGGACCTGAATGGTGCGACGGATCTCGTCGGTACGGCCAATGACCGGGTCGAGCTTGCCGGCGCGGGCAAGGTCGCAGATATTGCGGCCGTACTGTTCCAGCGCCTCAAACTGGGTCTTGTCCTCGGCGGACGTCACGCGGTCATCGCCACGCAGCTCCTCGTAGACCTGCTCGATACGCTCCTTGGTAACACCGGCGTCGCGCAGCACGCGGCCCGCCTCGCCCTTGTCCTCGGCAAGCGCCATCAGCAGATGCTCGGTCACCACAAAGCTGTCGCCCATCTTGGTGGCCTTCTTCTCGGCCTTCTCGATGACGCGGACGAGCTCGTTGGACAGGCCCATCTGCTGGCCCTCGCCCGAAACCTTGGGCGCGTGGTCGATGGCATCTTGTGTGGAGCGTGCGAGCTGAGCCGGGTCAGCGCCGATGCGCTCGATGATCACGGAGATATTGCGCTCGCCGGCACCGAGCAGGGCAGACAGCAGGTGAATCGGCTCCACCGCGCCGGCCTGCGCATCGGCAGCCGTGCTCATGGCGGTCTGCAGCGCCTCGCGCGACGTCATTGCTAGCTTATCGATTCTCATGGAATCACCTCTCTTGGGGCGGCCGCCCTACGGGGCGGCTTCACGTTGTTCGAGAAGTATTGTTGCCAGCTTTGCGCGATCTTATACACAAATCTAAGTCTCTATATATAAGATTTTCTGAGTGATTGAAGGATAGGGTACTGAGACGCCGACCCACTGCATCCCCGACGACCAACCGTCTCGATCTGTAACATCTAGCAGCCGTTTTTGGGTCCAGATGTTACAGATCGAGATGAAATGATCGGCAGCGCCCGTTTGTCTAAATCTGTAACAACTACTCGGCAAATAAGGGTCCATCTGTTACAGATCGAGATAAACAGAAGACACCCGAATCGATAATCTAAATCTGTAACACCAAGCCCACTTTTAACGGCCCAGATGTTACAGATCGAGACAGACTGAAAACCACCGCAAAGGGGCACCTTTGTGGTGGTCGCGTTCTCTACTCTTTTGACGAGCCCGTGCTTCCCGATTCGGCGTTCCAGGGCATCTCATCCTCGAATAGCCATGTACGAGCAGACCCACTATCGCGTGCAGCCTGCAGGTCGGGCAAGCAGGTCTGTTCATAGGCATCCTGAATGCACTGACCCATAAACTCGTTGAGCTCGGTCTGGTCGCCCTCCATGACATAGGCCACATCGCCGTCCATGATGTAGATGCCCGGACCCTCATTGCCCTCGTAACCCGGATCGTACGAGACATCACATAGCTTTGCGCCGTTCGCGGTATCCAGCTCGATGGAAGAGTGGCATCCGCCAACCATGTCGTTCGCTTTTGCCCGATAGGACGCATATCCGTACCAACGCTTAAAGGTTTTGCCTTTGAGCAGCTCGGTTGCTTTGCTGATTAGGCTCGCGTCCATGGTGTAGCGCATGGCCCCAAGCTGAATGCGCGGATAATTGCTAATGCCCAGCGCTGCCGGTTTCTCATCAAAATCAACAGTAATGGTCTCGGGTTTTTCGTCGCCGGTCAGAAGTTCGACTGATTGAGTCACAGGCTTAACCACCGGCTCCGTCACCGCAGCAGGCAGAAATGCCATACCGACAACGCCCACACCAACCACGGCGATCGCAAGCGCCAGAGCAATCAATCCAATACGGGCAGAGCGACTCACAGCAAAACACCTCGCAATGCAGATCTGCGTCATTTGCCCTAATGATACCGTCAGCTAACACTATCACCAAAAGAAGCCGCTCGCTCCCCACCACCACAAAGGAGACAGGCACCTTTGTGGTGGGTTTCGACGCTAACGGTCGACCATCTCACGCCATGAGATTAAACTTAATTTGTTATCTGAATTTATCTATTTCTATCTATCCTCAACAGCTTTTTGTTTCGGGGAGATCATATGAAGCCGTCTCATTCCACCGGTCGCAACGTCATCGCCATTCTCGCCGTACCCATCGTGATGCTCTTCCTTATCGTCATCACGCCCTTTTCTCTCGGTATCGCCTCGCCCTTCGATTTGTGCGGGATGGTCGACGCCGGCTCGCGTGCCACCTCGCTCTCCTTTATCTGCCGCGGCGTGTTTTACGAAGATAGAATTCCCACCGGATTTTGGCAGTCAAAGTTGCCACTGCTCGGTCAGATCGACGGATGCTCCCCCCATTTCTGCCTTGAACCTCAGGCGCTAAACTATCTGATCGACGACCAGCCACTCGACTCCATCACCCTCGCCTACGACTACGCACCAAACACCGATGAGCGCCACATGAACCAAGTCCTCGACAAGATGCTTGGACAGTGCGGGCTCACCGAGGAGGACGGTCGAACCATCTATAGCAACCAGAAATTAAAGCGAACAGAACTCCGCCGTGTCGGAAAAATCGAAGGGCGAAGTGGGGCCGCCTACTGGCAGGCCTGGGCAACACGCGACAAGAGCGAATTCGGACACAGCACCTATATGGTCACCGTCTACACCAAAGACGGAATTAAGGACAATGTTGACGATTTCGCGTCGTCCAAACTCGGCATCCCCAAAACAACCAAACCCGCCACCCCAGATGAAATCCTGTAGAGACATTCATTAAAATGCTGCCCAGCGATCACAATAACATCGAGCCCGCCCCCCACCACCACAAAGGGGACAGGCACCTTTGTGGTGATTTTCGACTCCGGCGCTCATCTGTCTCGATCTGTAACATCTAGCGGCCGTTTTTGACCCCAGATGTTACAGATTGAGATGAAATGCTCAGCGGCGCCCGTTTATCTAAATCTGTAACAACTACTCGGCAAATAAGGGTCCACCTGTTACAGATCGAGATAAACAGAAGACACCCGAATCGATAATCTAAATCTGCAACACCAAGCCCACTTTTAACGGCCCAGATGTTACAGATCGAGACAGACTGAAAACCACCGCAAAGGGGCACCTTTGTGGTGGTCGCGTTCTCTACTCTTTTGCCGAGCCCGTGCTTCCCGATTCGGCGGTCTAGGGCATCTCATCCTCGAATAGCCATGTACGAGCAGATCCACCATCGCGTGCAGTCTGCGGGTCGGGCAGGCAGGTCTGGTCGTACGCGTCCATCACGCAACGATCCAAAAAATCGATCACCTGCTGCTGGTCGCCTTCAAGAATGTAGGTCACGCCGCCATCTTGGATATAGACGCCGTCCCCACCTCCGGCTTTTGCGTATTCCGGATTGTAGTTAACGGTGCGCATCAGTTTGCCATCAGATGAATACAACTTCAGCGTTGTATAGTAGCCACCGTTCACAGAACCACGTCGGCGCTCATAGGCATCCCAACCGTCCCAGCGTTTGAACGAACGCCCGTTTAGCAAGTCCAGCGCCTGTCGGGACAACTTCTCGTCCTTGGTATAGCGAGACGAGCCAAGTTCAATCATGGGGTAGTTGCTTATGCTTAGAATGCCCGG
>DBGFJU010000109.1:0-52412 GCA_048529485.1 Collinsella aerofaciens
AAGGCCCCCGTTGCCAACGCTTCGTAGAAGCGAGGCAACGGGGGCCTTCATGCGCGAGGACGTTTTGGAAACTAAGTACGGGGACCCGCCCAAGCCGTCCGGTGGGATCAGAGCACCCTTGCTGTTACTCTGCTTTGCCCACAGAGTTGAGGTTGGTCATGCGGATCTTAACCAGCTCGGTGATCTCGCGCATACCCTCCTTGGCCGGCTTCTTGGGATCGAAGCAGGCGGGGTTCTCGGCCATGTAGGCCATGAAGCCCTTGGTGTAAGCCTGACGCAGCTCGGTGGCGTAGTTAACCTTGCAGATGCCGTTCTTCACAGCCTCGGCAACCTGCTCATCGGGCACACCGGAGGTGCCGTGCAGGACCAGAGGCACGTCGACGGCGTCGCGGATGGCCTTGACCACGGACTGCTCGATGTGCGGATCGCTCGTGTACACACCGTGGCTGGTGCCAACGCCAATAGCGAGGGAGGTGCAGCCAGTGCGCTCGACGAACTCCTTAGCCTCGGCAGGATCGGTGTAGGGGCTCTCGCCCTCAACCGCGGGACCGTCGTCCTCCTTGCCGCCGACCTTACCGAGCTCGGCCTCGACAGGCACGCCCATGGCGCGACCAGCGTCGGCGACGGACTTGGTCAGGGCGATGTTGTCCTCGAAGGACTCGTGCGAGCCATCGATCATGACGGAGGTGTAGCCAGTGCGGAAAGCCTGCATGCAGCGGTCATAGCCATCGCCGTGATCGAGGTGCAGAGCGACGGGCACGGAAGCGCGCTCGGCGGCGGCCTTGACCATGCCGTAGAAGTAGTCCAGACCAGCGGTCTTGATGGTGCCCGGGGTGGTCTGCATGATGACGGGGGACTTGGTCTCCTCGGCAGCGGCCAGAACGGCCATAACAAACTCGAGGTTCTCGACGTTGAACGCGCCGACGGCGTAGTGGCCGGCCTGAGCGTCCTTGAGCATCTTTTCGGTGGTAACAAGTGCCATGAGCGTTTGCTCCTCTCCCTCGCCCGCATCTGGACATCGGGCGTAGTTGTTCACAAGGCGTTTTACCTTGCGTTTTACTGCGCTCATTGTATGAAAATCGATGGTGTCGCACGCATGAGATATCACCGGCACACAGGTCAAGGCGCTCGTTTTTGAAAAGCAAACGGAAGAGATTCGCACCGGATTCCTCTATACGACATTGAAGTTTTCAAGCGAATCATCTTTCTTTTATAGAAAAGATAAGTAATCGAAAGGCGTTTTCTTACTAAAAAAGAAAATGAACGAAAATGGATTCAACACAATTCCTGCAAATTTATGTTGAGAACGGAGCAGCTATGGCCCATGCGACAACCCGAGCCTTCGCCGATGAGCGTCGTGCCGCCATCATGGAGATGCTCGAACATAACGCCTCGGTGCAGGTGGCAGAAATCGCCCAGACCTTTGGCGTATCCTCCGTCACCGCCCGCGCCGACCTGGACGCGCTCGCCGAAGCAGGCAAGCTGCGCCGCACACATGGCGGCGCTGTGTCGCTCCACAAACGCCTAACCGTCTCCACGCAGGATCGCCGCATCAATGTCAACGTCGCCGCCAAGCAGGCCATCGCACAAAGCGCCATTGAACTCGTCGGCAATGGTGACACGCTGCTCGTCGACTCAGGCACCACGGCACTCGAGTTCGTCCGGCTCCTCGACCAGCACGACGGCATCACCGTCATCACGGCCGACATTACCATTGCCGATTACATCGACGAGAGCATGCCCTCGGTCGATGTTGTCATGCTGGGCGGGGCACTGCGCAAAAGTCATCGCTATCTGTACGGTCCACTTACCATGCAGGCGCTCCAAATGGTCCACGCCAATCTTGCCGTCATGTGCCCTGGCGCTTTTGTTCCCGGCTGCGGTTTTACGACCGACTTTCCGCAGATGGCCGAGACCAAAGCGGCTATGGTCGGTGCCGCCCGTCAAAGCGTCGCCCTCATGGACGCCAGCAAGGTCAACGGACGCGGCATGTACCGTTTTGCCGAGCTTGCCGACGTCGACACCATCGTGATGGACTGTGATCCCGATGGCGCCGTCGCCACCTCAATCGCCGAGACCGCCGACGACGCCCGCCCGAATCTCGTCATCGCCGGCGCTTAAACAAAAACCACCACAAAGGTACCTTTGTGGTGGTTTTGCTCGTTAAAAGCGAGATATCGCTACTTGGACAGCTCGTCAGCAAGGACCTCGATCTGAGCGCGCGAGGCGTCGTTGAGCGAACCCAGCACGGTCACCTTGTTCTGCGCCAGGGTGATGTCCTTCATGCCCTCGAGCTCCTTGGTCATAACCTTGGCAGCCGCGGGTGCCCAAGAGCCGGCCTCGACGAGCGCCACCGTACGGTTCTGGTAGGCGTGCTCGGCGAGCGTATGGATGAAGGTGCTCATGCACGGGAAGATCTCGCCCTGATAGGTGATGGAGGCGAGCACCAGACGGTCGTAGCGGAACGCATCCTCAACGGCCTCGGCCATGTCGTCGCGAGCCAGATCAAAGACGGAGACCTTCTGGCCGCGAGCCTCGAGCGCAGATGCGAGCTCCTCAACGGCAGCCTTCAGATGGCCATACACACTCGCATAGGCGATCGTGATGCCCTCGTCCTCGGGCTGGTAGCTCGACCAGGTGTTGTAAGTGTCGAGGTAGTAGCCCAGGTTCTCGGTCAGCACAGGACCATGGAGCGGGCAGATGATCTGGATATCCAGATCGGCGGCCTTCTTGAGCACGGCCTGCACGAACTTGCCGAACTTACCGACGATGCCAAAGTAGTAGCGGCGAGCCTCGCAAGCCCAACCCTCGGGATCCTCGACGTCGTTGGCGCCAAACTTGCCAAAGCCGTCGGCACTAAAGAGCACCTTGTCGGTGGACTCGTAGGAGAAGATCACCTCGGGCCAGTGAACGTTGGGGGCGCCGATAAAGGTCAGGCTGTGGCCGCCCAGGTCGAGCACATCGCCCTCTTTGACGACCATCTTGCGCTCGGGGTAGTCGGTGCCAAAGTAGTTGACCATCATGCGGAAGGCACCCATGCTAGCCACAATCTGGGCCTGGGGATAGCGCTCCATAAAGGCGGCGATGCCGGCGGAGTGATCGGGCTCCATGTGATGGACGACCAGGTAGTCGGGCGTACGGCCATCGAGCACGGCCTCGAGGTTGCCGAGCCACTCGTCAACAAAACCGCCGTCGACCGAATCGGCGACAGCGATTTTATCGCCCAAGATAACATAGCTGTTATATGCCATGCCGTTCTCGGACACGTCGTACTGGCCCTCAAACAGGTCAATGTCGTGATCGTCGACGCCAATGTAGCGGATATCCTTGGTGATCTCCATCAGGCAAAGCCTCCTAGATAGACAAAAGAGCCCGTCTATCATAACACTCGGCAGCATCCCAACTGTTATCTGCCGTCATCCTTACCGATTGTTTTTGAGGCAGAATATACCGCCGTTTACCTGCACAAACTATGCTCGCGGTATCGCCGTACTATGTCGAATAATGAGCTGGCCGGGAATACGAATGGCAACGGTTTTGCCCGCCGTACCCGCCTCGGGAACCGCATGCTCGAATACCTCGCGTCCGCGCTGATGTAGATCGAATCGCACGGTCGTGAGCTCGTTGTGTGCCACAAAATCATCGAGCGAATCATCGACGCCCACCACGCTCACGTCCTCGGGCACGCGCAGACCGCTATCGCGCAGCGCAGCAATCGCGCCATTTGCCATCTGGTCGTTTGCCGCGTAAATCGCCGTCATGGTGCGATCGTGCTCGGCCAGGTACCTGCCGGCCTCGTAGCCGCTGTTGGCAGACCAGTCGCCCTCGAGCGGCTCTGCCGGCTCGATGTGTTTACGCTCGAGTGCATCCTGCCAACCGGCGCGACGAAATTGCTCGTCGACCGAGAACGACGGGCCGCCAATATAGCGAATCTGCTCGTGCCCCAGCTCAAACAGGTGATCCATAAGCAAGAGCGAGCAGCCGTAATGGTCGGAATCGACCGTGGTCACGCGCGGATGCGCGTACATGGTAACGATGACCGTGCCAATGCCCGGCAGTGGATCAAACGTCTCAAAATCGGGCGCCATGCGGCTCATGCCGATGATGATGCCGTCCACCGGCAGTGCGGCCATACGACGCGTGGCCTCGGCAAGCGAAAACTCCTCGGTCTTGGACATCTCGACCAGCGTGATGGCGCAATTATGCTCGCGAGCAGCGCTGGCGATGCCGTCGATCATTGAGAGGTTGCCAAACTTGGTGACATCGTTGATGCATAGGCCGACCGAATGGTAACGGCCGTCGCGCAGCGAGCGACCGGCATAACTCGGACGAAAGCCGAGCTCTTGCATAGCAGCCTGCACGCGCTGGCGCGTCTGCTCGTTAACGTTGGGCAAGCCGTTGGCGACGCGCGAAACCGTCTGCTGCGAAACGCCAGCAGCGCGGGCGACGTCGGCCATGGAAACCGGACGCGTACCTGTATCGTTGGACGGGCGCCTTGCCACAGGATCACCTTCACCCTTGCGAGATCTGAATAGCGTGAATGCCGGCCCGGGCAGAAATACATCCCGCGCCGAGGCCCGCTATCGTCGGACGCATGTTAACGTACTCTACTTTTTCTATCTGCATCTCTTCTGCTTTATAAGTCCATACGGCAGCACCGTTCACGGCTGAATTTCTACCGATTACCAGATTCTCAAAAAGTGACAAGCGTTGTGTTATGAGTACGTTAACATAGCCCGTAACGTGCGGTATCGTGAACACTTGGTTCATGCCGCTTCAAGTTGTTAACGTACTCATAACGACGCAAAACTCATCCGTGCGCGCCAAAGAAAGGACCCCCATGACCACCCCCGACGAAAAGACACTCGCCACGCTCACCAAGCTGTTCGAGGAGGAGTTTGGCCCCATCGGCGACCGCCAGGTGCTCTACGTGCACGCGCCCGGCCGCTCCGAGATCAGCGGCAACCACACTGACCACGAGGGTGGCCACGTTATCGCCGGCTCGCTCGATGTCGCCGTCGACGGCATCGCCGTGGCAACCGATTCCAACAAGGTTCGCGTAGCCGACGAGGGCTATCCCACGTTTGAAATCGCGCTCGACACGCTAGACGTTCAGGAGTCCGAGAAGGGCACGTCCGCGAGCCTCGTACGCGGCATGGCCCACGAAATCGCTGCCCTGGGTGTTGAGCCCCAGGGCTTTGACTTCGCCTTCACCTGCTCCGTCCCCTCGGGCGGCGGCCTTTCGAGCTCCGCTGCCGTCGAGGCGGCATACGGTCGCGCCATGGAGACGCTCTGGGGCGCACCCGCCATCGAGCCCGTCGCGCTCGCCCAGATGAGCCAGCGCACCGAGAACAACTACTATGGCAAGCCCTGCGGTCTGATGGACCAGGCCGCTGTGTGCCTGGGCGGCCTTGCCTACATGGACTTTGAGGACCAGGCTCAGCCTAAAACCCAGAAGCTCGAGCTCAACTTTGAGGATCACGGTTATGCTCTCGTGCTCGTTAAGGTCGGTGCCGACCACGTGGCCGCCACCGACGACTACGCCGCCGTTCCGCGCGAGATGCAGGACGTCGCTGCCGAGTTTGGCAAGGCACGCCTGTGCGAGGTAAACGTGGCGGACTTTGACGCCAAGCTCCCCGAGCTGCGCGCCAAGCTGGGCGACCGCGCCTGCCTGCGCGCCGTTCACTACTGGTACGAAAACGGCCTGGTCGATAAGCGCTGGGCTGCCCTGAACGCCGGCGACATCGATCAGTTCCTGGTCCTGACGCGCGAGTCCGGCGCCAGCTCTGCCATGTACCTACAGAATGTCGTTGCCAAGCTGGGCTCCGAGCAGCCCTCGATGTATGCCCTGGCACTGGCCGAGCACGTGCTCGACGGCCGTGGCGCCGTCCGTATCCACGGTGGCGGCTTTGGTGGCACCATCCAGGCCTTCGTGCCGCTCGACCTGGTCGACACCTTTATCACCAAGATGAACGGCTGGCTGGGCGAGGGCTCTGCCCGCCACTACGCAATTTCTGACAAGGGGGCTTACGCGGCATGGCTGTAATGACTGACGTGCGCGAGGCCGCGCAGAACCTGATCGAGTACGCTATCCACCGATCGATGATCGGCCAGGACGATCGCATCTGGGCGTATAACACCATTCTCGAGTGCATCGGTGCTACGGGCCCGGCGCTCGACATGGCCTGGGCGCTCCAGGCCGAAAAACTCTCGCTCTTGCACCCCGACACCCTGCCCAACTTTGACCTTGAAGGCACACTTGCCGCGCTTGCCGAGGCGGCTGTTGCCAACGGCGCCGCCGAGGACACGGCATCGGGCCGCGACCGCATCGCCATGCGCATCATGGGCGCGCTCATGCCAAGGCCTTCGGTTGTAAACGAGGAGTTCAACGGACGCATGGGCGTCAACGAGCCCCGCGCCGCGACCGACTGGTTCTACGGCCTGTGCTGCGACGCCGGCTACGTGCGCCGTGCCGCCATCGCGCGCAACATCAAATGGAGCACCCCCACCAACTGGGGCGACCTCGAGATTACCATCAACCTGTCAAAGCCCGAAAAGGACCCGCGCGATATTGCCGCGGCCGGCGCCGCCAAAAACACGGGCGAGAAGTATCCCGCCTGCCAGCTCTGCATCGAAAACGAAGGCTATCCCGGACGCTCCGCTGCAGCCGACGGCGGCGCCCATCCCGCCCGCCAGAATCTGCGCGTTATCCCCATTAAGCTCGACGGCGAGCGCTGGGGCTTCCAATACAGCCCGTACGCGTACTTTAACGAGCACTGCATTGCCATGAGCTCCGAGCATCGTCCGATGCACGTCGACCGCAAGGGGCTGACCTGCCTGCTCGACTTTGTCGACCTGCTCCCGCACTACTTCATTGGCTCCAACGCCGACCTGCCCATCGTGGGCGGCTCGATTCTGTCGCACGACCACTTCCAGGGCGGCGCGCACGAGTTCCCCATGATGCACGCCGCCGAGGTCTCGCAGTTTAGCGTGCCGGGCTTTGACCAGGTCATCGGTACCGTGTTACAGTGGCCGCTTTCGGTGCTGCGACTACGATCGCACGACCGCGCCCAGCTGCTCGACGCCGCCGAGAAGATTATCCTTGCCTGGCGCGAGTGGACCGATGAGTCGGTTGGCGTCATCGCACACACGGCCGACGGCGTGGCCCACAACACCGTGACGCCCGTCATCCGCCGCGTCGACTCCCGCGGCAACGCCGGCGGCGAAATCTACGAGGCCTACCTGGCGCTTCGCTGCAACATCACGACCGACGAGCATCCGCTGGGCGTATTCCATCCGCATGCTGAGTACCACCACATCAAAAAGGAGAACATCGGCCTGATCGAGGTCATGGGCCTGGCCATTTTGCCGCCGCGCTTGGTTCCCGAGCTCGGCGCTGTCCGCGAGCACCTGCTGGCGGCCAAGGCAGATGCCAGCTACGACCTTGCCGGCGCGCTCGAGGGCGACGACCTTTGCCGCAGCCACGCCGCATGGGCTGAGGACGTCTTTGCCCGCCGCGCCGATGAGCTTACGGCCGACAACGCCATCGACATCCTGCACGAAGAGGTCGGCGTGGTGTTTGGCCACGTGCTCGACAACGCCGGCGTCTTTAAGTGGGACGAGGCAGGACGCGCCGCCCAACAGCGCTTTATCGACTCGCTATAGCATGCGAGCTCGAACGCACGCACTCAACAAATAGCGTCTACACGACAACGGCGCCCGCCGGCAACATCACCGACGGGCGCCGTTTTTGAGTGTAGTCATTGGGGTCATTCTTAAGGGGCGTTCTTAAACGACTAGTCATTAAAGAGCGTCCCCAATGACTATTTGCGACCAAGGCAACGCCGGTGTCTTGGCAACGACAGCGAAAACGCCCCTAAGCGAGCAAGGTGACGTGAAAGAGGAGGGCATTGACCTTTTGGTCATGCCCGACGATTGAACGTCAGATTGCCGCTTAGGGGCGTTTGCAGCGTCGCGCCGTTACGCGGTTTGGTAAAACCGCGTAACCCTACAGTTCAGTCACGACAACGCTGTTGTAGACCTCGTCCCAGCGGTCCATGACCAGGTGGCCGGTCTTGGGATCCATGGCGTTGAGCTTGCCGCAGGTATTGGCGGTCTTGAGCACCGTGACGTCGTCGGCGCCAGCAGCAATGGCATGTGCAAAGCCGGCGATGGTCGAGTCGCCGGAACCCGTTGCGTTCACAGCCGCAATCGCGGGCGTCTTGGCGCGGAACGCGCGACCCTCATGGAAGCCAACCGAACCGGCAGCGCCCATCGAAACGACAACCCAGGGGATACCGGCAAAACGGTCATCGGCGGCAAGCGCCTCGCGCAGGGCATCGACATCATCGGTCGTAAAGGACGTACCCAGTAGGCCGTTAATCTCGGTCAGGTTGGGCTTTACGAGCTCAGGCTTAGCGTCGGACTCCAGCGCGGCCTCCAGCGATGCACCCGAAGTGTCGAGCAGCACCTTGGCGCCCGCCTCCTCGGCGATCTTGACGAGCTCGGCATAGTAGCCGGCATCGACGCCACGCGGCAGCGAGCCCGAAAGCGTCACAACGTCCGCCTTCGCTGCAAGCTCGGCAAACTTGGCCGTAAAGGCCTCGAGCTCGGCCGGAGCGATCTGCGGGCCGCTCTCCAGCAGCTCGGTCTGATTACCCTCGTGCAGAATATTCAGGCAAATGCGCGTCTCACCGGCGATGGGCACAAAGTCGTTCTTGATGCCGTCGGCATCCATAAGCTCGGCCATATAGGCACCCATGTGTCCGCCGAGCAGACCGGTCGCGAGCACATCGTCGCCCAACTGCAGCAGCACACGGCTCACGTTGAGGCCCTTGCCGCCAGCGGTCTTTTCGGGCGTCACACGGTTCACGTCGTCGATGATCAGCTTGTCGAGCTGATAGCGCGTATCAATCGACGGGTTCATGGTAACGGTCAGAATCATGTTGAACTCCTGTTCCGGGGCGGCATAACCCGCCCCAAACATACGATAGCTCGTTAAAGGATCTCGATCTCAAAGCCGCGGGTGACGGTCTCTCCCGGCTTGGCCACCAGGCAGCCGCGCTTGTGCTCCAGAATATCGTCCTCGTCGGAGCAGGTGGACAGGCCGCCCCACGGTTCCACGGCCACAAAGTCGCCCTCGGGCTTGCTCCACACAATCAGGTATGGCATATCGGGAAACGTCAGGCGCACGCCCTTGTCCTCGGTTTTCTTGGTAAGCGTAACCACGCGGCTCTCGAGCACGTCAAAGATGGTCTCTGCGAAGTCAAAGAGTTCGTGGGTCAGCGGCAGGTCATGGCCAACCATCGGGTTCTTGCTGCGATGCTCAACATCAATCAGGCCCGTCGAGGGAACGGCAGTACAGAGCTCGGCGGCCTCGCGCTGCTCAAAACGGAGCTCGTAGTCGTCATAGGACTCGCCCTCGTCAAGCGGGCACTTAAAGCCAGGGTGACCGCCCACAAAGAACGGCATGTCCTCGGTGCCCTCATTGGTCACCTCGTACGACACGGCCACCTTCTCCGCATCGATCGTGTAACGAGCAACGATCTTAAACGGATACGGGTACTGCTCGAGCAACTCGGCATGGTCGGCAGAGCTTAGACTCAGCGCAACCATGTTGTCGCTCTGCTCCTCGAGCTTCCACTCCTGTTTGCGCGCAAAGCCGTGGCGGGCGAACTTTACCTCGCGGCCGCCCATGGTCATTGCGTGACCATCACGAAGGCCGCCGCAGATCGGGAAGCAAATGGGTGCCTGGCCCGACCAGACCGAAGGATCGCCCTGCCACAGGTACTCGCGACCGTTGGCCACAATAGAAGTGAACGACCCGCCCGCCGTGCTCAACGCCACACGAATCAAACCGTTATCAAGAACAAACTCCATAGGAGCCTTCCCTTTCTTACGACAGCCCGCCAAGTCAATAGGGCTGATAGAAAACCGGCCCGCGCCCCTCACAGAAACGCGAGCCGTCAACGGACTAGTTAATTACGCCGGATACCCGCTAATCGTGGTATTCGCCGCGGTCCCACTTCTCGAGGAACTCGTCAAAGAAGTGCGGGTCAGCCTGAACCTCGGCGTCGGCCTTGTTGCAGGCATCGATCTTGGCGATCAGGGCATCGTGCTCGGGAGTCTTCTCGTAGGGCTCCTCCAGGAAGGCAAGCATAATGTCGGCCATCAGGAACTCGCCGGTGATCTTGCCGCCAAAGCCCACGATGTTGGCGTTGAGCTCGCGACGGGCATACAGGGCAGAGGTCATGTCGCGGACCAGGGCGCAACGGGCGCCGGGAACCTTGTTGACGGCGTTGGTGATGCCGATGCCGGTGCCGCACAGGGCCACGCCAAAGTCGGCCTTGCCGCTGGCGACAGCCTCGCCCACGGCCTTACCGTAGATGGGGTAATGCGTACGGGTGTGGCTGTAGGTGCCGCAGTCGAGCACCTTGTAGCCGGCCTGCTCCAGGCGGTCGGCCAGATAGATCTTCTCGTCCGTAACGATATGGTCGCAACCGATTGCGATGGTCTTCTTCATCAGAACGTCCTTTCGTCTGAATTCACAAGTTGAGGTAGAAGTTCGAGTTCTCGGTGGCTCTCGTTAGGCCATCTTGTTGAGCATGTCGACACGGATCTGGTGACGACCGCCGGCGTACTGGGCACGCAGGAACTCGCGGGCGATCTTCTTGGCGACCTCGGTGCCAACGACGCCCGGGCCCATGGTGACCATGCGCGAACCGTTGTGCTCGCGGGTCATGTAGGCGGAACGCTCGTCGGAAATGTTGGCGACGACCATGCCCTTGATCTTGACGGCGGCCATATAGGAACCGACGCCGTACTTATCGAAGGCAAAGCCCTGGGAATCCTTGTGCTCCAGCAGGTCCTTGGCGACGGCGGTCGCGGAATCGACAAAGTCCGCGGCAGGGGTCTCGGAATAGTCGACGACCTCGTGACCGTCGGCGATGAGCATCTCCTTGATGGACTCCTTCATCGACATACCGTCGGCATCGGAAGCGATTACAACCCTCATGACATCCTCCTTGAGAGATACGCAGGTGCGTAGTTTCTGTTTGGAAGTGTTGAATCGCGTTCAGGTCCGGGCATCTGAATGTGCGGTTCTTCACTGTTCGTGTTTATTTGAACACATTCGAACACCGACTGCAACAATAATTTGTTTATCTTTGTTCTTTTTTGAACAAACACCATTCACGGATGATTGCTGACCGTTTGAGCCCGGCGCGGACGTAGCGCCCACGTGTTCAACAAACAAAAGGGCGGCCGAGAACGTGTCTCGGCCGCCCTTCGGCGGTATTCCCCGGTATATACAGCTGTTTTAGCTACTCGGACTGCCCACCCTTTTTGGCGTGCTTGGAAGGAGCACTCAAGAAACGACCCGTCAGATAGTTCGCGGGACCGGAGATATCGATCCCCAGCAGTACGTGTCCCAGCCACAGGAACGCCACGAGCACCAGCAGCGGGATAACGCACGAAGTCACGATCATCACGATGACGCCTTCGATGAGGTCGGTCACCTGCTGCACGATCTCGTCGGTCATCTGCTTGGCACCGCTGCTCACCGACGTAACAAGGCTCGAGGCCCCATCAGTCAACTGCTCGAGCACGTTTTTGGACTCCGTGGCCTCGGATTTTTTCTTGTTCGATTTTGAGCAGGTCTCGGCTGACTTGTCCGTGGTGTCGGCCGCGTCCGCAGCCTTTTGCTCAGCTTGCTCAATACTTACGCGATACGTTTCATCGACCTTTTGCGACACCCATACGCTCGCGGGCGCGAGCGCCATGCCGATCACGGCAACCACCAGCACGCGTGTCGCCACACGGCGCAGGACAGCGCTCGTGCTCCAGCGCCCGTGAATGCCGAGCGACACCGCAAAGAGCACCAACGCAGACGGGATTAAGATGCCCAGGCCAACCGACCAGAAAATGGTTAGCAGGTATTTCTCGAGGTAGAGCACGGCAAGCACGATACCCAAGTTTCCTGAAAGCTGCGCGAGCTGTTCGGCAACCGGCGTTCCCGTATCACCCGGCAGCGCGGTAATGCCCGCAGACAGCGCCACGCACGAGGTCGTGAGCGCCAGTACGTTACCCTTCTTTTGATCGATGACCTCGATGGTGGAGTCCCAAGTTTTGGTATCGGCGAAATGCGGACGAGCTACAAAGCCCGACAGCAGCGCCAGGACCACGAGCGCAACGATAAAGCCAATCTGCAGCTTTTTGTTTGCGCACACGACATCGGACAGACTGGGCTGCAGCTCGGTTACCGTCGTGTGCTCGGTTATCTGGACAGGACGCCCATGAGCCATCTCGTGCGCGTCTCTTTTTTGTATTGACCCGTTATCCGGCATTTGGATACCTCCTCAGTCCGGCGTTTAATGCGAAAGGAAGTATACCCACCGAGCAAAAATCGAACGGGAGGACAACGGTGCGCACCAAGACTGTCCCCAATGACTACCTCCGGATGAGTTGCGGTGGAATAGGGATTGTTTTGCGCCCGTCAGCCCCTATTCAGTCCCTATTTCACCGCAACTTGGAGGAGGACAGAAAAAGCCCTGCCGCGGGTAGCGGCAGAGCTTTTGGAAGGGGACTTGGTTGTGAGGGCTCGTTAGGCGAGCTTGGCCTCGAGCTCGGCGATGCGCTTGTAGGCATCGATGGTAAAGCGGGTCTGCTTCTCCAGAATCATAGTGGTCATGAGAGTGTCCTGAGCGTGAGCCATGATGAAGGTCATCTCCATCTCGCCGCCGCCGGCCTCCTGCGAAAGCAGCTTGGTCTGCGTGTCGTGGGCACCGATGAGCGCATCGCTGGCATCCTTGTGCAGCTGCTCGGCCTTCTCAAAATCACCCTCGCGAGCAGCATCGAGCGCTGCAAGCAGATCGGTCTGGGCGTCACCTGCGTATGCGACGATCTCGAATCCAACCATCGAGATTTCTTCTTTGGTTGCCATATTGCGTTCCTTTCACATATGAACCAATGGAGAGCATCGCGTCCGGGCATACGCGCTGCGTTCTGTATGGCAGAAACATTAACATTCAAACAAAAAAGAACAACGCAAAACATAATTTCAAGCTATGAACGGTCAATTTTCGCCCGTGAACGGTTTCCAAACCATTTCGAACAATATCAAACATGATTAACGGAAACCCAAACAGGACCGCGCCCTAGCGCAAATCGCGCACCGTATCGCCCTCTACGAGCACGCCGGGGATCAGCATGTGCTCCACGCCAGACGCACCCCCCTCGGCACCGGCGATCTTATCGACTGCCCACATGCCGACACGCCTGTTGTCAAAGCGCACGGTGGTCAGGCGACGGTCGGGCACGATATCGCCCAGACTGTCATCAACACCCACCACGCTCACGTCCTCGGGCACACGCCTTCCGCGCGATTCGAGCCCGCGAATGCAGCCGTAGGCCATGGCGTCGTTGGAGGCATAGATGGCAGTACAGGTCGGATCGTCCGCCAGAGCCTGGCCGGCGGCATATCCGCTCTGCGCCGTCCAATCGCCACGGATGAGTCGCGGCAGCTCAATACCATGTGCGCGCAATGTCTCGCGCCAGCCTTCCTCGCGCTGCATGCCCGAAAGCGAGCGCTCGGGACACGAGATAAAGTGCACGGTCTTGTGCCCCTGCCCCAGCAAGTACTCGACAACCTGGCGCGAGCAATCGAACTGGTCGTTATCGACCGTCGAGCACAGCGGGTGCTCCAACATCGTAACGAGCACTGTCTGCATGCCAGGCAGCGGCTCGAAGGTGCCAAAGTCCGCCGGCATGCGGTTCATGATCACAACCATGCCGTCTACCGGCAGCGCGCTCATACGCGATGATGCGCTCTCGAGGGTATACGGATGCCCATCTACTTTCGTGAGGGTAATGGCGTAGCCGTGCTTATCGGCGGCGGCAGCAAAGCCCTCCATACGGTCGAGGTTGCCGGTACCGGTAATGTTGAACATGGCGACGCCGACGGTCTTAAACTTGCCGCGGCGCAGCGATCGACCGGCAAAATTGGGGCGATACCCCAGCTCGCGCATGGCGGCACGCACGCGCTCCTTGGTCTCGGGGCGCACGCTGGGCGAATCGTGCACCGTACGCGAGACTGTCTGCTCCGAGACGCCCGCGAGGCGCGCTACGTCCTTAACGGAAACCGATTTTTTAACAGCGGCCATAGGTCGATCTTTCTATGTCAACGATGCCATTAGTGGCATCCTGCGCAGTCAAATGAAACGCCTTCAAGTATATCCAACGCCTCCCCCACCATACGCTCACCACCCAAAATCTACCGTTCACCGACATTTTTGCTTCCCCGAACGGCTTTTGTCGCCCAAATGTTAACGTTGCCATTGTGCAAACACAGAGCCACCGGGCGGCTCAAACGTTTACGCGCAAGGAATCGACGGTCCACAGGCACAGGGGCCATCGGTTCGCGTCTTATTTTGTGTCGCAAAATGGCAACGTCAACATTTTGGCAACCAAACGTCAAAAGCTACCATCGTTGCCAACCCACCGACTCTTAGGAGCTTTGCATGGAGCAACTCATCGCCATCATCGAAAAGGGGCAGCCCTTTTTCAACGCGATCGCCCGCAACAAGTACCTCAAGGCGATCCGCGACGGTTTTATCTCCGTCATCCCCATCATCATCTTCTCGTCCATCTTCTGCCTGGTAGCCTCGGTTCCCAATATCTGGGGTTTCTACTGGCCCGATGACATCAACAACGCCCTGTGGAAGTGCTACAACTACTCCATGGGCATCCTGGCCATCGCCTGTGCCGCCACCACGGCCAAGCACTTCGCCGACGCTCAGAACCGCGATCTGCCCAAGAACAACCAGATCAACTTCATCTCGTGCATGTGCGCGGCCATCATCGGCTTCTTGCTCCTTTCGAGCGACACGATCGCCACGGACGCTGCCAGCGGCTTCAACACCACCTACCTTGGTTCCAAAGGCCTGCTGACCGCCTTTATCGCTGCGTTTGTGACCGGCATCATCTACAAGTTCTTCATTAAGCGCAACATCACCGTCAAGATGCCCGAGCAGGTTCCGCCCAACATCTCGCAGACCTTTAAGGACATCATCCCCTTCTCCGTCTGCATCACCGTCTTTTGGGTCTTTGACATCGCCTTCCGCGCTGCTTTTGGCTTCTGCTTTGCCCAGGGCGTCATCCAGGTGTTCCAGCCCCTGTTCACCGCTGCCGACGGCTACATCGGCCTCGCTGTGATCTACGGCGCTATGAGCCTGTTCTGGTTCGTCGGCGTCCACGGCCCCTCGATCGTCGAGCCCGCCATCGCCGCCGCCCTCGTTGCCAACATGACCGACAACCTGGCTGCGTTCCAGGCCGGCCAGCACGCTTCCGCTGTCCTGACCCAGGGTGCCCAGTACTTCGTCGTCTGCATGGGCGGCACCGGCGCCACGCTCGTCCTGGTCTTTATGTTCTGCTTCCTGGCCAAGTCTCAGGAGATGCGCGCCGTCGGTAAGGCCGCCATCGTCCCCGTCTGCTTTGCCGTCAACGAGCCGCTGCTGTTCGCCGCGCCCATCGTGCTCAACCCCGTCTTCTTTGTCCCGTTTGTCTTTGCCCCGATCGCCAACATCTGGATCCTCAAGATCTTTATCGACTTCTTGGGCATGAACGGCTTTATGTACACCCTGCCTTGGACCGTCCCCGGCCCCATCGGCACCATCATGGGCCTGGGCTTCCAGCCGCTCGCTTTTGTGATGCTCGCCCTTATCCTGGTCGTCGACTTCGTTCTGTACTACCCGTTCTTCCGTGCCTATGACGCCCAGAAGTGCGCCGAGGAGGCCGAGATCTCCCAGGAGGAGCTCGCCGCCAAGAACGCCGAGAAGGCCGCCAAGCTCAACGATGCCTTCCAGGGCAAGGCTGACGCCAAGAGCGTTGCCGCCGGCGCTGCTGCCGAGGCCGTGAAGGCCGACTCCCCCGCCGCTTCCGCAGCACCCGCTGCCGAGACAACGACCGCCAGCGACCTCAACGGCAAGCGCGTGCTCGTGCTCTGCCAGGGCGGCGGAACCTCGGGCCTGCTCGCCAACGCGCTGGCCAAGGCCGCCAAGGAGCGCGGCATTAACCTCGAGACCGCTGCCGAGGCCTATGGCAACCACGTGGACATGCTCCCCGACTTTGACCTGGTCGTCCTGGCCCCGCAGGCCGCAAGCTACCTGGCCGACCTGCAGAAGGACTGTGAGCGCGTGGGCAACAAGTGCGTCGCCTGCCGTGGCAAGCAGTACATCGAGCTCTCCCAGAACGGCGACAAGTCTCTCGCCTTCGTGAGTGAGCAACTTTCGAAGTAAGTAACGCCCAGGGCCAGCCGACCATCCAAGACCGGCTGGCCCTTCGATTTAGACGATTGGATCATCATGTCCGTTAATCCTGCTAGCGTCACCAACCCGCCCGCGCAGTTTCCCGAGGACTTTGTCTTTGGCGGCGCCACCGCTGCCTACCAGGTAGAGGGCGAGACCCGCACTCACGGTAAGGGCAAGGTTGCCTGGGACGACTTTCTGGAGGCCCAGGGGCGCTTCTCCCCCGATCCCGCTTCGGACTTCTACAACCAGTACCCCGTCGACCTGGAGCTGTGCGAGGAGTTCGGCATCAACGGCATTCGTCTCTCCATCGCCTGGAGCCGCATCTTCCCCAACGGCACCGGCGAAATCAACCCCGAGGGCGTCCAGTTCTACCACGATCTCTTCGCCGAGTGCCACAAGCACCACGTTGAGCCGTTTGTCACGCTGCATCACTTCGATACGCCGCTTCCCCTCTTTGAGAAGGGCGACTTCCTCAACCGCGAGACCATCGACGCCTTTGTGGACTTTGCCACCTTCTGCTTTAAGGAGTACGCCGACCAGGTGACCTACTGGTTCACCTTTAACGAGATCTGGGCCGACGCCTCCAACACCTACATCGAGGGCACCTTCCCCGGTGGCGTCAAGGCGCATCTGGCCGAGGCCTTCCAGTGCGAGCACAACATGATGCTCGCCCACGCCAAGGCAGTACTGGCCTTCCACAACGGCGGTTTTAAGGGCAAGATCGGCGTCATTCAGTCGCTGGAGTTTAAGTATCCGCTCAACGAGAACGACCCCGCCGACATCAAAGCCGCCAACAACGAGCACGTGCTGCAAAACCAGTTTTTGCTCGACGCCACCTTCCGCGGCGACTACGCACCCGACACCCTCGAGTGCGCCAACCGCCTGGCCGCCGTCTCGGGCGGCACCATCGAAATCCTGGACGAGGACCTCAAGATTATGCGCGAAGCCGCGCTTTACAACGACTACCTGGGCGTTAACAACTACCAGTGCCGCTTCTTGAAGGCTTACGATGGCGAGAACGACCTGCACCACAACGGCACGGGCGAAAAGGGCACCGGCCGCTGGCGCGTTAAGGGCATTGGCGAGCACGTGAACAAACCCGGCATCCCTACCACCGACTGGGACTGGATCATCTATCCCGAGGGCCTGTTCGATCTGCTCGTCTACATTAAGCAGCGCTACCCCAACTACAAGCAGATCTTCATCACCGAAAACGGCATGGGCTACAAGGACCCCTACAAGGACGGTTTTGTGGACGACCAGCCGCGCATCGACTACATCGAGCAGCACCTGCGCTGGCTGCTTAAGGCCATGGAGGTGGGTGTCAACGTGGGCGGTTACTTCCTGTGGAGCCTGCAGGATCAGTTCTCCTGGACCAATGGCTACAACAAGCGTTACGGCTTCTTCTACGTTGACTTTGAAACCCAGAAGCGAACGCCCAAGGCAAGCGCATACTGGTACAAGCACGTAGCGCAGACCCGTCGTCTGGACTAGCGGCTTGCGACAAGCGGTTGGCGGAATTGCACCGCCCACATAACCTGTCCCCATTTCTCAGCCGGGGGCGGCACGTCACACGGCGCGCCGCCCCCGGCCTTTTTGGGCGGTTCGGGGTCTGTTTGTCTCAATCTGTAACATCTAGCCGAGTTTTTGGGTCCTAGCTGTTGCAGATTGAGACGAACAGGATTGCTCTTTCCGAAGAATCTAAATCTGTAACACGTAGCCCGCTTTTGACCGTCTACCTGTTACAAATCGAGACAAACGGAGTAGGACCTAACCCCGTATGTCCCTAACAGTCGAGCGTTCGACCAGCGTGCTCGGCACATGAATCGCCTCGATAGACGAGCTCTCTCCAATCGCCGCCTCAAACGCAAGCTTACCGACACCGCGCAAATCAAATCGCAGCGTCGTCAGCCGATTGTGAGGAACAAGTCCCTCGAGTGCGTCGTCGATACCAACCACGCTCACGTCGTCGGGCACGGACAGGCCCGCGTTCTCGAGCGCGGCGATAACGCCCAGCGCCATCTGGTCATTTGCCGCAAGCACGGCAGTCGGCGCCTGCGACCCGCCGGCAAGCACCTCGGCCGCAATCCGCTCGCCCATGGCGTACCCACTGTCCGCACTCCAATCGCCGCGCAGCATCGGAGCGGCATCGACATGAGCACGACCCAGCGTATCGCGCCAACCGGCCTCACGAAAACGCGAGGAAATCGAGTTTTCCGGACCCGCCACAAACCGCATATTCGAGTGACCATGTTCCAGCAGATAATTGGTCAACAGCTCGCACGAACCATACTGGTCGGAGTCGATCGTCGTGCAGCGCGGATGCGCATACATGGACAGGATGACCGTTCGCACTCCCGGCTGGGGAACAAACTCCTCAAAATCGGGAGCCATGCGGTTCATGTTGAGAATCATGCCGTCGACGGGTCGCTCGACCATGCGGCGCGAGGCATCGGCAAGTGCATAGGGCTTGTCGCCGCCCATCTCGATCATAGTGACGGCAAAATCGTGCTCGCGCGCCGCTTGCATGATACCCTCGAGCGTCGCCAGGTTACCGACACGTGTGATGTTGTACATGCACAGGCCAATAGAACGATACGACCCGCCGCGCAACGCCGCTCCAGCAAAATTGGGACGAAAGCCCAGCTCTTCCATGGCGGCCAGCACACGCTTGCGCGTCTTTTCCGTCACGTTGGGCATACCGTTGACCACGCGAGACACAGTCTGGCGGCTCACGCCAGCGAGCGCCGCAACCTCTGCCGCGCTCGCCGAACGACCATTCCTTGTCTGCCGATCCATGCCTTCCACGCTAACCTGCTTCCCAACTATTCCCCGCGCCCATGGCGCATCGTACATACATTGATAACGTGCTCATGATACCCGAGCCATATACCACAACATGAAAACTTCTGTCAATCAAAACCGCTTACCGAACAAATACAACCGTTCGCGGCTGTTTGAAGTTGTTTTGTTTCTATGCATCCCAGCCGGATGTTAACGTGCTCATTGTCAAATGTTCACGTGCTCATTTTGGTTCTAATCATTTTAAGATAGTGTTTATCGGGCTTTTTCACCGCTGAACGCTAACCAGGGAGCCTCCTGAGCGCAAACGCACAATATCGAACAGCGAGACGAGAGGGTGTATGCATATGTCTTTGCTAAACCGCGTACAGCAGCTGCCGAAGGGCTTTGTTTGGGGCGCCGCAACCGCCGCGTACCAAACGGAAGGTTCCACGAAGGTGGCAGGCAAGGGTAAGACCATGTGGGACGATTACCTTGTCGCCCAGGGTCGCTTTTTGCCCGACCCGGCCAGTGATTTCTACAACCGCTACGAGGAGGATATCCGCCTTTCTGCCGAGCATGGACTCAACGCCATTCGTGTGTCCATCGCCTGGACCCGCATCTTCCCCAACGGCGACGATGCCGAACCCCTCGCCGAGGGCGTTAAGCACTACCACGAGCTGTTCGCCTGCTGCAAAAAGTATGGCGTCGAGCCCTATGTGTCCCTGCATCACTTTGACTCCCCCGCCGCCCTGTTCAACCAGGGCGACTGGCTCAACCGCAAGACCGTCGACGCCTATGTGCGCTATGCCGAGTTCTGCTTCCGCGAGTTCCGCGAGGTCAAGAATTGGTTCACCATCAACGAGCTCATCAGCCTCTCGCACTCCCAATACATCCAAGGCAACTTCCCGCCCAACCATCACTTTGATGTGACGAGCGGCATCCAGAGCCAGCACAACGAGCTCGTTGCCCACGCCCGCGCCGTCAACCTGTATAAGGATCTTGACGAGACCGAGCACCTGGGCGGACGCATTGGCATGGTCAACGTCCTGACGCCGGCATATCCTGCCACCGACTCGCCCGCCGACCAGCACGCCGCCGACCTGTACAACGCCTTCTACACCGACTTCATCATGGACGGCGCCTTCCTGGGTCACTACTCCGCGCGCACCCTCTCACTCATCAACGAGATTCTGCGTGCCAACAACGCCACACTTACGGTTGAGGACAGCGACATGGAGGAGCTCGCCAAGGCGGCGCCCCGCAACGATATGTTCGGCCTCAACTACTATCAGTCGGCGTTTATCGCCGCCTACGATGGCGAGTCAACCAACAGCTTTAACGGCACCGGAGACAAGGGCACCTCGTGCTTTAAGTTTAAGGGCGTCGGGCAGCAGGTCGATATGCCGGGTATCCCCACCACCGACTGGGATTGGCTCATCTACCCGCAAGGCCTCTACGACACGCTCAAGCACATCAGCGCCACCTATCCCAACCTCCCCGTCATCTATATCACCGAAAACGGCCTGGGCCACAAGGACCCCGAGCCCGACGCAAACGGCATCGTCGCCGATCCCGAGCGCATCGACTTTGTCGACCAGCACATGGAGAAGGTGCTCCAGGCGCGCGCCGAGGGCGTCGACGTCCAGGGCTACTTTATCTGGAGCCTGCAGGACCAGTTCTCGTGGGCCAATGGCTATAACAAGCGCTACGGCCTGTTCTACATCGACTTCGACACGCAAAAACGCTACATCAAGCAGTCGGCACTCTGGTACAAGGAGCTCGCCGACACTATGGCGGACGCGCAGTAGCGCATCGCCTCGCTTTCCCCCGAGAAGGGAGCGGCCCTATGCGATACAAACCCAGCCGCCCATTACAGTCTGAAGTGGGCCACCCCCTCTCTCCCCCTGGGACCGGCCCCGCCTGCACCCGGGCTTTTAGCAAGCGGGAGACCATATAGGTTTTCAACGTCCATGCCATTAAGATTTCATGCAAAGAGGAGCGTGAACTATGGAATCGATCGTTAAGTTCTTGGAGAAAGGTCAGCCGTACTTCGACAAGGTCTCTAAGAACATCTACCTTCAGGCCATTAAAGACGGCTTTTTGGCAGCAATGCCCATCATCCTGTCTTCTTCTGTCTTCCTGCTTATTTCGACCCTGCCGGGCGTTGTCGCCACGGTCGGCGGCTTTACGCTGCCCGACTGGTGGAACGTCGACGTCGTGAACTTCTGCAACAAGGTTTACAACTTCACGATGGGCGTCGTGGGCATCATGGTCGCCGGCACCACCGCAAGCGCGCTGACCGGCTCCAAGAACCGCCGCATGCCTGCCGGCAAGGCCATCAACGCCACGAGCACCATGGTCGCCGCCATGTGCGCTATGCTCATCTTGGCCGTTACCCAGACGAGTGCCAAGATCGACGGCGCCGATGTCTCGGTGTTCTTTACCGACAACATGGGCACCAAGGGCCTGCTGAGCTCCTTTGTCGCCGCATTTGCCACGGTCAACATCTATGCCTTCTGCATTAAGCGAGACATCACCATCAAGCTGCCCAAAGAAGTCCCCGGCGCCATCGCCCAGAACTTCCGCGACATCTTCGCCTTCAGCTTCTCCATCCTGTTTGTCGCCGTCATCGACGTTATCTGCCGCACCTGCTTGGCCGTCCCGTTTGCCAACGTCATCTCCACGCTGGTGAGCCCGCTGTTCGCCGCTGCCGATTCCTACGCCGGCCTCGCCCTCATCTGGTTCATGATCCCTCTGTTCTGGTTCATGGGCATCCACGGCCCCTCGGTCGTTAAGCCTGCCCTCAACGCCGCGCTGTTTGGCAACATCACTACCAACCTCGCCACGCTGCAGGCCGGCGGTCACCCCGCCCTCGCCCTGACCGAAAACTTCGGTAACTACATCGGCGAACTCGGCGGCACCGGCGCCACGTTCATTGTCCCGATCATCTTCCTGCTCTTTATGCGCTCCAAGCAGCTCAAGGCCGTCGGCAAAGCCTCTGTCGTGCCCGTGATGTTCGCCGTCAACGAGCCGCTGCTGTTCGCCGCGCCCATCATCCTCAACCCGTACTTCCTGATCCCGTTCCTGTTTGCCCCCGTGGCCAACGTCCTCATTGGTAAGTTCTTCATCGACTTTTTGGGCATGAACGGCTTTATCTATGCCATGCCGTGGGCACTCCCCGGACCGATCGGCACCTTCATCGACACCAACTTCCAGCCGATCTCTCTGGTCCTGGTTGTCGTCCTGCTGGTCGTTGACTTCTTGATCTACTACCCGTTCTGCAAGGCCTACGACAACGTCCTGTGCAAGCAGGAGGCCGAGACCCTGGCCGAAGAAGAGGCCGAGGAGACCAAGGCCGTCAAGACCGCTGCCGCCCCCGCCGTTGAGGCTCCTGTTGTCGAGACCGCTTCTGCCACCGAGGCCTCCGCAGCTCCGTCCGCCCTTAAGGGCAAGGATCTGAGGGTTCTGGTTCTGTGCGCTGGCGCCGGCACCTCTGCACTGCTCGCCAACGCGCTTAAGGAAGGCGCCGACGAGCTGGGCATCGACATTACCGCCAACGCCGGTGCCTACGGCAGCCACTACGCCATCATGGACCAGTACAACGTCATCGTCCTGGCTCCGCAGGTTCGCACCTATTACAACGAGATGAAGGCCGACACCGACCGCCTGGGCATCACGCTGCTGTCGCCCAAGGGCAAACAGTACATCGACCTCACTAAGGATCCCAAGGGTGCCGTCGCCTGGATCGAGGAAAACCTCAAGGCATAAGACGCTGACGCCACCTGCCGCTCGCAGACAAAAAATGGCCCGTGCATCGATGCGTGATGCGCGGGCCATTTTGTTTAGACCGCACCCGTCCTCCTGTTCATCTCAATCTGTAACATCTAGCCGAGTTTTTCGGTCCTAGCTGTTACAGATCGAGATGAACAGAACGCCCGAGCAGAAATATCTCAATCTGTAATGTTTAGCCGAGTTTTTGGGTCCTAGCTGTTACAGATTGAGACAAACAGGCCGAGCACGTCTACGCCCGCAGGTCTTTCACGCTGGAACGCTCGACCAGCACACCCGAGACGAGCGTACGGCTTCTGGAGCTCGGGGCCTCCAGACCTGCGACGACCTCGTTAAGCGCACGGACGCCCAGCTCGCGGTGACGGAACTTCACCGACGTCAGAATCGAGTTGGGAATCGTCTTGTAAAGCTCGTCATCAAAGCCGATCACGGACACGTCGTCGGGCACACTGAGCCCTTTGTCACGTAGAGCCATCATCACGCCGTTTGCCATGCAGTCGTTAGCAGCGAGGACCGCCGTGCAATCGGGCTTATCGGCAAGCACAAGGCCCGCGGCATAGCCACTATCCGCATTCCAATCGCCTTGCAGAGGCTCGGGCGGCTCAATGCCACGCGCCTCGAGCGCCGCACGCCAACCTTTCATACGGCACTGGCTCGACAGCGACTCTTCCTTACCAGAGACGAAGTACACGTTCTTGTGCCCGCGATTCAAGAAGTACTCGCACGCCATACGAGCGCCGCCCTCTTGGTCGTCACTGACGGTGGAGCAGGTAGGATGCTCCATCGGCGTAATAATCACCGTCTTGAGGTCTTTCGGCGCCTCAAAGCTATCAAAGTCATCGACCATCTGACGCAGGTTGAAGATCATGCCATCAACAGGCAGCTGCGACATCCTACGCGCCGCATCGGCAAGAGTCATCTTCTCACCTCCGCACTTCTTAATCATCGTGAGCGCAAAGCCGCGTTCTTCGGCGGCATCGGCAATACCGTCAATCATGTCCACGGCGCCGCCCGACAAGTGGAACAGCACCACGCCGATGCACCCGTAACGGCCCAACTTGAGTGAACGCGCGGCAAAGTTGGTTCGAAACCCGAGCGCCTCCATTGCAGAATGGACCCTATCGCGCGTCGACTCTCGCACGCTTTCGGGCTCGTTGATTACGCGCGACACCGTCTTGAGAGAAACGCCCGCGGCAACTGCCACATCATTCATTGAGACATTTTTCTTGTCCATCGTTGCCACTGCTTCTCCACTCGGTTCTCTATCGCTTGTTTTTTTGTGTTCTAGCATACACTACCTGCCTGACTGATAAATCAGCCGTTTATCGGACGATATCGACCGTTCACCTGTAAATCCTTGTTGCTCTTCCAAAAATGTCTTACGTTGTCATTAACGAAATGACAACGTTGTCATTTCGCAATGCCTTCCTTGAGCAGGAAGGTTTCCGGGCAGTCCTGACCATCCGTCGACGACCAGTTCCATCCACATGCATCGCGCATCAAGTAGCAAAGGAGCTCTATGGACGCCATCGTAAAGATGCTCGAGAAGCATCAACCGTTCTTCGAGAAGATCTCGAGGAACATCTACCTCCAGGCCATCAAAGACGGATTCCTTGGGTGCATGCCCATCGTCCTTACCTCTTCGATCTTTCTGCTGATCGCCACCCTTCCCGGCGTAGTTGGAATCACGTTGCCCCAGCCGCTCATCGACTGGTGCAACAAGCTCTACAACTTCACCATGGGCGTCATGGGCATCATGGTTGCCGGCACCACCGCCAAGAACTTCACGGCTTCCATGAACCGTCGCATGCCCGCCGGCAAGGTGCTCAACGACGGCTCCACCATGGTGGCCGCCCAGTGCAGCATGCTGCTGCTCGCTGTTACGCAGTTCACCACCAAGTTCGACGGCTCCGAGCTTTCGGTCTTCGATTGCACCAGCATGGGTACGCGCGGTCTGTTCTCGGCCTATATCGCCGCGTTCATTACCGTGTGGGTTTATAAGTTCTGCGTCTCGCGCGATCTGACCATTAAGCTGCCCAAGGAGGTTCCGGGCGCCATCGCTCAGAACTTCCGCGACATCATCCCCTTTGGCGGCGCCGTCATCATTTGCGGCATCATCGATGTCGTCGTGCGCAACCTCATGGGCGTTCCGTTCTCCGAGCTGCTCATCAAGCTGCTCTCCCCGCTCTTCACTGCAGCAGAGACCTACCCCGGACTTATCCTTATCCAGGCAGCCACCGCGTTCTTCTGGTTCATCGGCGTCCACGGCCCCTCGATCGTCCAGCCGGGCATCGACCCCATCCGTCTTGCCAACCAGGCCGAGAACCTGCAGGTTCTGCTGGCCGGTGGTCACCCCGCCCATTCCCTCACCTTCAACATGTCGCTCGTGGGTGAGTTCGGCGGCACCGGCGCCACGTTCATCGTGCCGCTTCTGCTGATTCTCTTTATGAAGTCCAAGCAGCTCAAAGCCGTCGGTAAGGCCTCGATTGTTCCTGTTGCCTTTGCTGTCAACGAGCCGCTGCTCTTTGGCGCGCCGATGATCCTTAACCCCTACATGCTCATCCCCTTTGTTGCCGCTGGCTGCGTCAACGTGAGTGTTGCCAAGTTCTTTATCGACAACGTGGGCATGAACGGCTTCTCCTTCGTGGTGCCTTGGGCTACCCCTGCCCCCATCGGCATCTTCATCACCACGAACTTCCAGCTTATCGCCCTGGTGTTTGTCGCGGTCATCATCTTGCTGGACGCCATCATCTACCTGCCGTTCTTGAAGGCATACGATAAGCTGCTCTGCGACCAGGAGGCCGAGCGCGCCGCCGAGCTGGGTCTCGAGTCCGATGGTGCTGCCACCATCGCCGCCAGCACCTCTGCGCCCGCTGTCGAGCAGACCGCCGCTGCCGTCGAGCAGACCGCCGCTGCCGTCGAGCCGACCACCGCTGCCGCCGACAGCAAGCCTGTCGCCGATCAGCCCGAGCCCGCCTCCGACGCATCCGCTAAGAAGGACGTCGATGGCCTGAAGGTCCTCGTCCTGTGCGCCGGCGCCGGCACCTCTGCCATGCTCGCCAACGCCATCAAGGAAGGTGCTGCGCAGACCGGAGAGAACATCGCTTCCTCCGCAGGCGCCTATGGCCAGCACACTGCCATCATGGATCAGTACGACGTTATCGTGCTCGCCCCGCAGGTTCGTAGCTACTACAACGACATGAAGGCCGACACCGATCGCCTGGGCATTAAGCTGCTCGCTCCCCGCGGTAAGGAATATATCGACCTTACTCGCGACCCCGCTGGCGCCATCAAGTGGCTCCGCGAGAACCTCGACTAGTTCCTCCCTCTGTTGGTGCCCGGATTCCCGGTTCGGGCACCTCTCCCTATTCGTATCCCACAGAAAGGATGACTCATGACCAACCCCATGCAGTTCCCCGACGGCTTTGTGTTTGGCGGCGCCACCGCTGCTTACCAGGTTGAAGGCGAGACCCGTACGCACGGCAAGGGCAAAGTGCCCTGGGACGATTTCCTGGCAGCCCAGGGTCGCTTCTCCCCCGATCCTGCAAGCGATTTCTACAACAAGTATCCGGTCGATATCGACCTGTGCCAGCGCTTCGGCATCAACGGTATCCGCGTCTCCATCGCTTGGAGCCGCATCTTCCCCAACGGCACTGGCGAGATCAACCCCGAGGGTGTCGCCTTCTATCACGAGCTCTTTGCCACCTGCAATAAAGCCGGCGTTATCCCCTATGTCACGCTCGATCACTTTGATACGCCCGAGGCCTTTTATCAGAACGGCGGCGAGGGTTTCCTAACGCGCACGACGATCGACGCCTTTGTCGAGTATGCCAAGTTCTGCTTTGCCGAGTTCACCGAGGTCAAGCACTGGTTTACCTTTAACGAGATTCCCGCGACCGCCGAGGGCAGCTTTATCGTCGGCAACTGGCCGCACGGCGAGAAGTATCGCCTGGACAAGGCTTTCCAGCTCATGCACAACATGATGGTGGCCCACGCCAAGGCCGTCGTCGCCTTCCATGAGGGCGGCTTTGAGGGCGAGATCGGCATTGTCCAGAACCTAGAGCCCAAGTATCCCCTCGATCCCAACAGCGCTGCCGACTGCGAGGCAGCCCGCATGGCCGACGTCATCAACAACCGCTGGGTACTCGACGCCACCTTCCGCGGCCACTATGCAGCCGACACCATGGAGGCTGCGACCAAGCTGGCCCATATCGCCGGCGGCGAGCTCGACGTCCGCGACGAGGACATCGCCGCGCTGACCGCCGCGCTCCCCTACAACGATTGCCTGGGCGTCAACACCTACAAGTGCCAGTTCCTGCGTGCCGCCGAGGGCGAAAACGACATCAACCACAATGGCACCGGCGACAAGGGCTCCTCGCGCTGGTTCCTCAAGGGCGTGGGCGAGGCATGCGTGCGCGAAGGCATTCCTACCACCGATTGGGACTGGATCATCTATCCCGAGGGCCTGTACGACCTGCTGCTGCGTATTAAGAACGATTACCCCAACTACAAGAAGATCTACATCACCGAGAACGGCATGGGCTATAAGGACGACTTCGAGGACGGCTTTATCGACGACGCCCCTCGTATCGACTACATGCGTCAGCATCTCGCGTGGATCCTCAAGGCAATCGATGGCGGCGTAAACGTCGACGGTTACTTTGTGTGGTCGCTGCAGGACCAGTTCTCCTGGACCAACGGCTACAACAAGCGCTACGGCCTGTTCTACATCGACTTTGAGACCCAGAAGCGCTATCCCAAGGCGAGCGCGTACTGGTACAAGAACGTCGCGGAGACCGGCCTGCTCATGGCCTAACTTCAGCCGCGTATCCCCTGTCGGCCGCATGCGAATCCCCCACGGGTTCGCATGCGGCCTTTTTTGTTTTTGGTGAGCCCGAGCAGGCCGTTTATCTCGATCTGTAACATCTAGCAGGGATTTTCAATCCTAACTGTTATAGATTTAGACGAACGGGCGACCAGGGCTGAAAGATCTCAATCTGTAACACGTAGCCCACTTTTAACCGTCTAACTGTTACAGATCGAGACAATAAGATAGTCAAATCCGAACTTTCCAAGCAGTTATAAAGCATGGTTTCTAGTTTTCGGTATCACGAACATACTTTCGGTATCATTTAATGATATTATGATATCGAAAGTATGTTCGTGATACCGAAAGGAGCCGCATGCGCCAGTTCGATTACACCACAGTCCCAGCGGAACTCGAAGCAACTCCAATCACCAACCTCCTCCTCTCGATACGCGAGCATAAAGGCCGTCAGCTTGCTCTGAGTCAAGTCAAACCCGAGCTTCTATCGTCCCTAATGGAGGAGGCTAAGATCCAAAGCACCCGGTCCTCCAACGGACTTGAAGGAATTGTTACCACCCAAAAAAGACTCAAAGCGATCATGGCGTATTCCGCCAAGCCAAGCTCCCGCGCAGAGGAAGAAATTGCTGGATACCGAGATGTGCTGTCGCTTATTCACGAGCAACACGATTCCATTCCCGTAACGCCATCGGTCATTCTGCAGTTGCATCGTGACCTCATGGCGCACACGGCAATCTCGTATGGAGGCCATTGGAAAGATAGCGATAACGAAATCGTCTCCATTGACGATCAAGGAAATCGATTTGTGCGCTTTAGGCCCCCTTCGGCTCTAGCAACCCCGGAACTTATTAAAGAAGCCTGCCAGTCCCTCAACGATGCTTTATCTCGCCAAGTTTGCGATCCCCTCCTTATATCGCTCCGCTTTATCTTCGATTTTGTTAGCATTCATCCCTTCAACGATGGCAATGGCAGGATGAGCCGGCTCCTTACAACGCTGCTACTCGAAAAGACTGGATACGACGTTGCGCGTTACATCAGCATCGAACGACTTATTGAAGACAACAAGGCGCTCTACTACAACGCCCTCGCTGCAAGCTCCATTGGATGGAATGAAAATCAAAACACCGAAGCACCCTTTATCCGTTTCATGCTCGGAACAACCCTGGCCGCCTACCGACAGCTCGAGCAGCGTACCTTAATTGAATCAAGCACTCGTCCCATGTCGAAGCAAGCGCGCATCGCTGTTCTATTTCAACAGAGACCCGGCGTCATTAAGAAATCCGACATCCGGTCCAACTGCCCCGATATCAGCGAGGTAACCGTTAAACGAACCCTCGGTCAGCTTGTTAGTTGCAGCGCAATCGAAAAAACAGGAGCGGGCCGTTCGACGGGCTACATACTCAAAGACGTCCATGCTCTAGAACTATTCTTGCAATCCACAATACCCGATAGCGAGGCCGCAATAACAAAAGAGGCTCCAAAGGATAAGCTCCTTGAACGTATAAACCACGCCGAGGATGAAAACAGAGAGGGGCTCTATGAAGACTACGATTCATTCTCAAGGGGCATAAAGACGAAATACGGAGTCTAGTCATATCCCAGAATAGCCTCATCCTTGTTGCCCAAAGTTATTTGCGCGTCATTGTAAAGCGATAACCCCTGCGCCGGCAGGGGCAGAAGTATCGTCTACTGCGCTAGTTAGCAGATGACCTGCGTGTGCTCCTCGATGGCGGCGCGGTCCTCGGCGGCGATGCCCGGTTCGCACACCACGGCGTCCAAATTGTCCAGTCGACAGAAGGTGTAGAAGTCGCGCTTGCCAATCTTGCTGGAATCGGCGATCAGATAGCGCGAGTCGGCCTTGCTAAAGGCGAGCTGCTGGATGCGGCCCTCTTCCATGTTAGACGTAGACACGTCGCCGTCCAAAATGCCGTTTGCGCCGATAAAGGCTGCGTCGATCCCCAGTGCGCGCAAGGTGTCCTCGGCCGTGGGGCCCACAAAGGCGGCAGTGCGGCGGCGGTACACGCCGCCCACCAGGCACAGTTCGCAGTCTTCGCGCGCCTCGAGCAGGTTAAACACCGAAAGCGAATTGGTCACAATGCGCAGGCGAAACGCCGGCAGCATCGAGGCCATCTGCTCAACCGTGGTGCCCGTGCCCAAAAAGATGGTCGAGCCTTCCTCGATAAGCTCCACAGAACGGCGCGCAATCTGCAACTTTTCCTCGGCATGCTTCGTGCGCTTTTCGCTGTGCGAATACTCATGACGCAGCATAGCGTGTGGACGGCCCTGCGCACTGCGGGCTCCGCCGTGCACGCGCTCGATCTCGCCCAGGCTCGCAAGCTCCTCAAGGTCACGGCGGATCGTCATATCCGAGACGCCTAACACATCCGAAATCTCCTTGACCGAGACCGTGCCCTGCTCTTCGAGCAGCTGCCGAACCTTATCCTGTCGCTCCGCTTTAATCACGATGAGTCCTCGCTGTTCCACGCTCACGTCAATTCAAACAATAACGAACAAATTGTATCAGACTCGCGCGCGTCAGAAATGAACGCCCGCACAGCTCCAATCATCACTTTTTTGAGAAAAATACCCCCTGCTTTAGTGGGGTGTAGTGATAATCTCGCGTGTTCGCGCTACAGTTTGTCGGAAATACCTCGATGTTAGGAACCAAATGATCACTTCCGAGCTTTTCGGCACCGCGCCGTGCGGTACCCCCGTTCATCGTTACACCCTCAACGGGCCCGAGATCTGCGTTCGCATTATGGACTATGGCGCCACCGTGTTGGGTATCGATGTGCCCGACATTCCCGGCAACGTGCGCGATGTGGTGCTGGGCTTCGATAAGCTCGAGGATTACTTTGACAACCCCGCCTGCTTTGGCGCGACCATCGGCCCCGTGGCAAACCGCACCGCAGGCGCCACGATCACCATCGCCGGCACGGACTGGCATATGCCCGCCAACGAGGGCGCCAACAACCTTCACAGCGACCTTGAGCACGGCCTGCATAAACGCGTGTGGGACGTTGAACTCGACGAGACTCACAACGCCGTTCGCATGACCACCTCGCTTGAGGATGGCGAGCTGGGTCTCCCCGGCAACCGCACCTTTACGGCCGTGTTTACCGTGACGCGCACCGGCGTCTTTCGCATCGAATATGGCTGCGAGAGCGACCGCGCCACGTACGTGTCCATGACCAACCACACGTACTTTAACCTTGCCGGCCATAACGCCGGCATGGACTGCGAGCACTTCTTTGTCGCTAACGCTGCCCACTACCTGCCCATCAACGACCAGAACATCCCCACCGGCGAGATTGCTCCGGTCGAGGGCACGCCGTTTGACTTCCGTGAGCTGCGCCCCGTCGCTCCCGGCATGGAAGCCGACGACCCGCAGATTAAGCAGGCCCGTGGCTACGATCACTGTCTGTGCATCGATGGCTATCAGTACGGCCGTAATCTGCGCCGCGCGATGCACGTCGAGGAGATGTGGACCGGTCGTGAGCTGGACTACTACACCACCGCCCCGGGCGTGCAGCTCTACACCGGCAACTGGCTGGGCGACGAGCATGCCAAGGACGATGCTAACTATGGCTGGGGCGCCGGCTTTGCCCTCGAGGCCGAGATGTACCCCGACACGCCGCACCAGCCGCTGTTCCCGCAGGGCATTGTGGGCCCGGGTCACCCCTACAGCAATGTGATCGAATACCACTTTATGAGGCACTAAGCCCACAACGCAACATATCGCACAACAGCGCCCGCCGGCACACCGCCGACGGGCGTTTTACCACCTAGTCATTGGGGACGTTCTTAAATGACTAGTCGTTGGGGACAGTCTTTAACGTTTGGCGAGAAGGACTGTCCCTACCTGCCGGCACTTGGGGACGTTCCTAAAAGGCCGGCACATAAAGAACGTCCCCAAGTGCCAAGGGTGTCCCGTTTGACTAGTCATTTAAGAACGTCCCCAATGACTAGTTGGATGGGGTCGGGGGTGGAACTGGGGAGGTAGCGGATTTCTAGTTCTATGCCGAGCTTTTGTAGCTCTCTGAGAGCAGCGACGTCCGCATCGTCTATGGCGACTGCGGGCGTTATGGGGCGTTTGCCCTCCCCTGTCTGAATATGGCCGATGCTGATCTTGGTTATTGGCACACCGCCCTTAACCAACGCGAGCGCATCGGCGGATGAGGCCACCATGATCAGAATCCATTGACGCGGCGTCGCGGTGTGAATAATGTCGATGGTCCTTTGCACCGAGAAGAACCGTGTCCACACGCCCTCGGGCGCCGCGACCCTCATGGGTGCCCACCTTCGCGAATCCGCCGCGATCTCATCGTTGACGATCAGGACAAGGTTGGAACCCACGGCTTCGTTCCACAGCTCAACGTCTTGCCCGTAAATGAAACGGTCATCGATGCGTGAGAGAAGAATCTTGGGTTGTGCCATCGCTGCCCCATTCTTTTTGAGACCCGTAAGAGCAAGACATCGCGTCTCCAATATTAGTGCATTTAAAGTGAGAAAAGCCGTCAGAACACTTGCGCGGATGTGCGATGTCCCGTATCATAGACAGCCGTTGACGCCTCAGTTGCGTCACCACATGGCCGCCAGCGTAGCTCAGTTGGTAGAGCACCGCTCTCGTAAAGCGGGGGTCACCGGTTCGAGCCCGGTCGCTGGCTCCATTGCACAAGATAGCCGCCTTAGGGCGGCTTTTTTGTTGCCGAATTCGAGCGCATATCCGCCAATGCAAGCACAACGCCACCGGCAACTCCCCTACTCAACAAACAGCCCCGCCAACCGCAATCCCCAAAGGAACCGCGATCAGCGGGGCTCAAGCGCGCTCCTCCAAGGGATAACGCTCACAACACGAACAGCTCAGCGGAGCAGCGCGTTACTCTTCCCAGTAAGCATCTGCAAGCAGCTTAAAGCAGATCTTCTTGACCGGCTGCGCGCCATCGCCCGGGAACTCGAGCGTAGGCATATGAGGCTCGCCGGCAACAAACAGCGCAAACTTATCGTCAGCAAGATCGCCGGCGATCGAAGCGTCGGAATCGACCAGATCGTAGTCATCCTTCTCGTCAAACTCCTGGACCAGCGTCAGACTGCCCGTGGCAACCTTAAAGGCCTCGCGACCCTCGACGTCGATCTGCAGGTCGTGATAGCGCTGATGCGTCTCATAGTGAGCCTCGGCCTCGGGACGCGTCGTGGGGGCCATGACGTTCGCAAAGACTTTGTCGCCCAGAATCGGATGGCTGCCGACCTCGAGCTGCGCCGGGTCGTTCTCCTCGAGCCAGTCGATCAGCACGTCGAGGCCCTTGAGCATTCCGCGGTACTCCTCGATATCGCCCAATGCACCGTAAATCATCTAAATCCCCTCTCGGATCGTTTCTTTGGCGGCTACGCGATAAAAGCGTTACCGTCGCTGTCGCCGCCCACATACGTCTCGACCAGGGTAAGGTCGGGATTGAACACGACATAGTCGGCGTCGCGCCCCGGCATAATGCTACCGCACTTGTCGTCGGCTCTAACCATAAGCAAATAAGCGATGCCGGGACTGTCGCCCAAACTCTTACAGCTCGGTCACGACAACGCCGTTGTAGACCTCGTCCCAACGATCCATGACCAGATGGCCGGTCATGGGATCCATGGCGTTGAGCTTGCCGCAAGTGTTGGCGGTACGCAGCACCGTCTCGTCGTCTGCACCAGCAGCGATGGCATGCGCGAAGCCTGCGATAGTGGAGTCACCAGAGCCCGTGGCGTTAACGGCAGGGATATCGGGCGTCTTTGCGCGGAACGCACGGCCGTTATGGAAGCCAACGGAGCCGGCAGCGCCCATGGACACGACGACCCAGGGGATATCGGAGAAGCGGGCATCAGAGGCAAGTGCGGCGCGGAGCTCGTCCACATCGTCGGTGGTAAAGCTCGTGCCCAGAAGGCCGTTGATCTCGGTCAGGTTAGGCTTGACCAGCTCGGGCTTAATTTCGGACTTAAGGGCGGCCTCGAGCGAAGCACCCGAGGTATCGAGCAGCACCTTGGCGCCGGCGTTCTCGGCAATGCCCGTGATCTTGGCATAGTAGTCTGCCTCGACACCGCGGGGCAGCGAACCCGAGATGGTAACGACATCAGCCTTGCTCGCAAGCTCGGCGAACTTGGCGGTAAAGGCATCGAGCTCCTCGGGGGCAATCGTCGGGCCGCTCTCGAGCAGCTCGGTCTGGTTGCCGGCGTGGAGGATGTTGAGGCAAATACGAGTCTCGCCCTTGATGGGCACAAAGTCGTTGTTAATACCGTTAGCATCCATGAGCTCGGCCATATAGGCGCCCATGTGGCCGCCGAGCAGACCTGTTGCCACAACGTCGTCGCCCAGCTGACCCAGCACACGGGCCACGTTGAGGCCCTTGCCGCCAGCGGTCTTTTCGGGCGTCACACGGTTGACGTCGTCGATAACGAGCTCATCGAGCTGATAGCGCGTATCGACAGACGGGTTCATCGTAACGGTGAGGATCATTTTTAGCTCCTTATCTCGCAGGCTCCTTATGCCTCGCGATACGAGTCGACAAAACGGAATTACAGAATCTCAATCGTGAACGAGCGAACGACGGTCTCCTTGGGCTTGGCGACAAGGCAGCCGCGCTTATGCTCAAGCACGTCGTCCTCATCGGAACAGGTCGAAAGACCGCCCCAAGGCTCAACCGCCACAAAATCGCCCTCGGGCTTGCTCCACACAATGAGATACGGGAAGCCCTCAAAGCTCAGGCGAACGCCTTTGTCCTCGCCCTTCTTGGAAAGCGTGACCTGACGGCTCTCGAGCACGTCAAAGATGGTCTCCGCAAAATCGAAGAGCTCATGCGACAGGGGCAGCGTCTTTCCCACCATGGGGTTCTTGGAGCGCCTGTCCACGTCAATCAAGCCAGTCGAAGGAACGGCGGTGCAGAGCTCCGCAGCCTCGTCTTTCTCAAAGCGCAGCTCGTAGTCCGTATAGGCCTCGCCCTCATCGAGCGGGCACCTAAAGCCGGGATGACCGCCGATAAAGAACGGCATGTCCTCAGTTCCCTCGTTGGTCACCTCATAAGAAACGCGCACGGCGGTATCCTCGAGCGCATAACGAGCGACAAGCTTAAACGGATACGGATAATCGCTCAGCAGTGCGGCGTTATCCTCCGAAGCCAGGCACATCGCCAGCTCGTTCTCACCTTGGCTCAGCAGCTTCCACTCCTGCTTGCGCGCAAACCCGTGGCGAGCGAGCTTTACATAATGCCCGGCAAACGTCATGGCGCTGTTGTCGCGCAAGCCTCCGCAAATCGGGAAGCAAATCGGTGCCTGGCCGGACCACACGGCGGGATCGCCCTGCCACAGATACTCGCGACCTCCGGCCTCAATCGAGGTAAATGAACCACCAGCCGTGGACACCTTAATAGAAATCGAATCATTGGAGAGAGCGTATTCCATTGCCCATCCTTTCGAACAACTACTTTTTGCTCGCAAGAACCCGTCTCGGCCCTGACCAAAGGACAAACCCGCACGTTCATCGATGCGTCCGGTATCCCAGCCATGCAACGGGGTACCATACAGACATTGATGCAATTACAGCTGAAAGGCCTTCTTATGCGAACCATCATCCTCTACGCCTCGCGCCATCACGGCAATACGAAAAAGCTCGTGGACGCCATCGTCGAGGCACACCCCGAGATCGATACCCTCGACGTCAAGGCGCTCGGTAAAAACGAGTATCCCGACCTGCACGAATATCATCTAATCGGCGTCGCCACGGGCATCTATTACTCCGAGATCGACAAGGACATGGCACGCGTGCTCACTAACGTGCTGCAGCCGCAGGACAAGGTGTTTGGCCTTATGACCTACGGTGGCAAAAACAAGTGGTACGGCAAGGATATCGATGGCATCTGCCGCATGAGGCAGGCCATCTTTATGGGTGTCTACGGCTGCCCCGGCTTTGATACGTGGGGGCCGTTCAAACTCACCGGCGGTGTCCAAAAGGGACACCCGACCGCTGAGGAAATTAAGGGCGCCGTCGACTTCTTCGACAAGATCGAAGATGAGTATGGCGACATCATCGTCGAAGAGTACGCCAAGCGCGAAAAGCGCCTAGCATACGAGAAGGAGCATCCTGCAGGAGGTCTGGTGGCCGGCGTTAAGCGCACGGCAAAGAAGATCGCTAACAAGCTGTAACTGTGAAGGTGCTTTTGAGCGTTTAACCCATACGGCGGGTCCGAGCAGAATCGGGCCCGCCGTCTTTTTCTATCGTTACTCAGTAAAGGCGTTGCCGACGCTCTGGCCGCCAACATACGTCTCGACGAGGGTGAGCTCGTGGTCGAACACGACAAAGTCGGCGTCGCGACCCGGCATGATGCTGCCGCATTTATCCTCGATGTGCGCGGAGCGTGCCGGCACCTCGGTTGCCATGCGAATGGCGATATCGGCGCTGGCGATGCCCCAGTCGACGATGTTCTTGACGCCCTGGGCAAGCGTGAGCACCGAGCCGGCAATGCTCTTGCCGTCGGCGAGCCAGCACAGGTTGTCCTTCATGATGACGTCCATGCCACCACTGGTGTAGCTGCCCTCGGGCATGCCGCCGCAACCCAGGCAGTCGGTAATGAGCACCGTGTGCTGCCAGCCCTTGGCCTGCAGCAGCGCCTTGATGGCAGCAGGGTTAACGTGCTTGCCGTCACAGATGATCTCGGCGTAGGTCTCGGGCGTGGACATGGCAGCGCCCACGACACCGGGCTCACGGTGATGCAGCCCGCGCTGGCCGTTATAGGTATGCGTAAAGCAGCTGGCACCGGCGTTGATGGCAGCGATGCACTCATCGTAGGTGGCGTCGGAGTGACCGATGCTGGTCACCACACCCTTGGCGTTCAGAGCAGCCGCATAAGCAGCAGCACCGTCGCGCTCGGCCGCCATGGCGCTCTTGACGATGCGACCACCCGCAGCCTCCTGCCACTGATCAAAGATCTCCTCGGAGGGATCGATAAGATAAGCGGGGTTCTGCGCGCCCACGTGCTTCATGGTAAAGAAGGGGCCCTCCAGGTAGATGCCCTGAATGCGAGCACCGCAGAAGTCGGGGCCGCGACCCTCGTCCGCCTGAGCGATGGCGGCGCAGGCGTCCTTGATCTGCTCGACGCCATCGGTGAACGTCGTGGGCAGCCAGCTGGTGGTACCGCGACGGGCGAGCTCGGTCGAGCTGATATCGATGCCCTCGGGATCATTATCGGTAGTTGAGTGGTTGTAGAAGCCATGGATGTGAGTATCGACCATACCCGGTGCGATCCACGACCCCGTGTAGTCCTTAATCTCGCAAGAGGGCTCGTCGGCCTGCCAGGCGCCAAAGACGCCATCCTCGACCATAAGATAGCCGCCCAGTTGCGGGCCTGCCGGCAAGAAGAACTTGTCAGCCTTAATTGCGTACGTGCTCATATGCACTCCTTGCTTTAAAGCAGTTGACTGTGGTGATGCTATACCCAGCTCAGGTAAAACAAAAAGCGCCCGCCCGCCGTTATGAGCGGACGGGCGCCCTTACAGAGGGACGCGATTAAGCGGTGAAGGGGTGAATCGTCACGCCCTTGACCACGCGGTTGACCGTGCCGGTGGGGCTCGGCGTATCGGGCGTGTTGCCCACGCGCACGGAGTTGAGCAGGCTGATGGCCTGGGCAAACATCACGAACGGCAGAGCGAGGTAGCCCTCGGGAAGCGCTTCGTAGCCCTTAAAGGTGAAGGACTCACCCTCATAGACGGTAGCACCTTCCTGCTGAACGGCGACGGTGTGCTGAGCGATCTCGTCGCCGCCGATCTCGTTGAGGATGTCGATATCGTACTGACGGGTGTAGGCGTCGTTGTTGACGAACACGAAGACGAGCGTCTTATCGTCAACGAAGGACTTGGGTCCGTGACGATAGCCCATGGAGGTGTCGTAGGAAGTAGCGACCAGACCGTGAGCGAGCTCGAGGATCTTGAGCTGGCTCTCCTGGGCAAGGCCACCAAAGGAGCCAGAACCCAAGTAGGTCACGCGGTTGAAGTCGCCAGCCAGGTAATCGGCGATCTCAGACTCACGAGAGATGACCTCCTCGCCCATCTTGGCAATCGTCTCGACCCACTCGGCCTTCTGCTCGTCAGAGGCAGTGTCGAAAATAAGGGTGGAGAGCAGGGTCATGCAGGAATAAGATCCAGTCATGGCGAAGCCCTTGTCGTTGGCGCGCGGAATGAGCAGCGTCAGCGCATTGGGATCATCGGCAGACTCGACGGCGAGCTTGCCCTCGGGAGCGCAGGTGATGTTGAGGAACTTGACGTTGTGGACGAGCTCCTTGGCAACGGCAACGGCGGCAAGGCTCTCGGGGCTGTTGCCAGAACGGGCAAAGGAAACCACGAGCGTGGGATCCTCGGCGCGCAGGAAGTCGCGCGGGGCGCTCACGATGTCGGTCGTGGCGATGGGCTTAAAGTCGTAGAGATCAGTGTTGCCAGCGTGACGCAGGTACGGGGCGCAGGTATCGCCAACGTAGTCGGACGTACCGGCACCGGTGAAGACAACGGACAGACGACCCTCGCCCATAGCGCGAGCCTCGGCCAGGAAGGCCTCGATGGCCTCCTTGTTCTCGCGATAGATGTTGAGCGTATCACGCCAAAGCTCGGGCTGCTGAGCAATCTCGGCCGTGGTGATCTGGGCGCCGAGCTCGGTGAGCTCCTCGACACTCTTCTCGAACATTTCTAATACCTCTCTCTAGAAGTAATCCTCTGACGTGCAATTATACACTTCGGTTGGTTATCTGGTAGTAACCAGTTAAATGCAAAGAATCATCATTGGAAACGATGCGGACACTAGTTGCTACGCTGGTGGTAAACCTTGTATTTAAACTGATCGGCACGAGCAACCGAGAGTGTATACTCCACAACCTCGTTTGACTCGTTATACGTAGTCCTGACCAAATCGAGCACAGGCGAGCCCTCGACAATTCCCAAAAGGTGGGCGTCGGTGGGACGGGCTATGCTCGCATAGAACTCCTCTTCGGCCACGCGAATCTTTTGCTGAAAGTCTTGCTCAATCACATCGTAAAGCGGCTTACGCTCCAGCAGTGGTCGCTTTAGGGACAGAAATTGACGAACCGGTAGATAGCTGCGTTCGACCATCATGGGCATGTTATCGGCAGAACGAAGGCGCTTAAGCTTAAAAATGCGATCACCGATACGCAATCCCATATGCTCGGCCAAATTCTTATCGGCCTCCATCTCGCAAAACTCGAGAATCGTGGTCTCGGGGTCGCGACCCATCGCGCGCATCTGCTCGGTAAAGCTGTAGGACTGCATAAGATTGGTTGCTTTTGCCGAACGGTCGGTCACAAAGGTACCGCGACCGTGCTGCCGAACCACCAGTCCTAAACGCTCCAGTTCCTGCAGAGCCAGGCGTACCGTAGTGCGCGAGAGACCATAGCGCTCCGAAAGTTCGCGCTCGGAAGGAATCATGTCACCGGCGCGATATTCATGGTCGATCTTTTCGGTCAGAATATCGACCAGCTGATCGTACAGCGGTTGCTTACGCGCTCCGATCGCCATCCTATCCTCCCTTTTGCTCGAATTCGGCTAACTACCTAGGGTGTTAAGCATTATCAGTCTGCAACACCCGAATCATCAAGAAAACAAAAGCCGCGTGCTCGAAAGAGCGCGCGGCTTTTAACATACACATGGCTTAAGGGGTCGGGGTGTGAGCCGCGTAGGGACACACCCCTCAAGCTAGAGCCTTACCAGATGCTCGGCCAGAGACCAAGCGGGCCAGCGCCCAGGATGCCAAGGACGAAGAGCAGGAGAATGCCCTTGGTCGGGGTCCAGCTGTGCTTAGCGAACATGTAGTAAAGCAGCAGCGTAAGCATAAGCGGGACGAGCTTCGGGACGATGGTGTTGAGGGTGTCGGCAACAGAGAAGTTGACCGGATCCTCGGTAACGGTGCCGTAGGTCACGGACTCCATGCCGTTGCCCAGATCGGTGACGCCGCACTCGACAGCGTTGCCGTCGGCATCGGAAGCGGTAAGGGCGTTGCCGTCCTTATCGGTCATGGCGATGGTACCGGCCTCAGCGGTCTCGGTATCGATGCCCTCCATACCGGTGAAGTTCTCGGCCTCCTTCTCGGAGACAATCACGGTAGTAGCGGAGAGGCTGCGGGTGGTGCCGTTGGGGATCTGGAGGTTGATCTGGGTGCCACCCATGGTGACGACCAGGCAACCGACGACGAAGACGCCCATGATGGAAGCGGCACGCGTGAAGGCCTGCATGTTGGCAGTCAGAGCGTCAATAGCGCTGGTGCCAAGCTTGTAGGACCAGTTCATGAGCCAGAAGCGCAGAGCGAACTGGACGACGTTGAAGATCACCAGGAAGATGATCGGTGCAGCGGCGTTGCCGTTGATGGCCATGTTGGAGGTGATGCCGGCCGTGATAGGCACGAGCGTCAGCCAGAACAGGGCGTCACCGATACCACCGAGCGGGCCCATTGCGGCGACGCGGACGGCGCGGATCGTGGGGATGTCAACCTTGTTCTGCTCGAGCGAAAGCACGATGCCCATAACAAAGGTGACGAGGAACGGGTGGGTGTTGAAGAACTCCAGGTTGTGGCTCATGGAAGCCGCGAGGTCGTTCTTGTTGGTGTGGATCTTCTCCAGACCGGGGATGATGGAGTAGAGCCAGCCAGCGGCCTGCATACGCTCGTAGTTGAACGAGGCCTGCAGGAAGCAGGAGCGCCAAGCCATCTTGTTGAGGGTCTTCTGGTCGAGCTGCGGAGCAGGAGTGAGATCCTCGTAGTGCTCCGGGATCACATACTCATTAGATGCCATCTTCGAAGTCACCTCCGTCAGAAACAGCTGCACCCTTCAGCTCGGTCTGCTGCTGGAAGTCCCAGAAAGCGATGCCGAAGCCGATGAGAGCGAGGATGAGCAGAGCAGGGGTTGCCAGCGAATCGTTGGCAACGGTGATGAGCGCGAGGCCAAAGCCCATGAGGAAGAAGCCCCACATATCGCGGTTCATCATTACCTTGAGCAGGACGGCGAAGCCGACGAAGCGCATCATGCCGCCTGCAGCGGAGAGACCGGTCTGCAGCCAAGTCGGGATGGCGGAAGCGATGGTCTGACCGATGGTAGCGCCAGCGATGAAGAACAGGGTGACGACGACAGCGAAGATCAGGCCGAGCAGAGCCATGGCGAAGTAGTTCAGGCGCTCGATGCCCTTGGTGTCCGCGTTGTGAGCCATGTTATCGGCCGTGGACATAAGCGGGGACATAAGCGTGAAGACCAGGGTAACGCCAAGCTGGCCAAGCAGAGCGAACGGAATGGCGAGGCCGACTGCCGCGTTGGGCTCGAGGCCCGTGGCGATAGCGAGAATGGCTGCCATGATGCCGCCGATGACGGCGTTAGGCGGCTGGGCGCCTCCGATCGGCATGTTGCCGATCGTCATGAGCTGATAGGTACCACCCACGAGAAGACCGGTGTTGAGGTCGCCAAGGATAAGACCGATGACGGCGCCGGTGACGATGGGCTGATAGAGAGACTCGAGGAAGTCAAACTGGTCGATTGCCGCGATGAACGTAACAACGAAGACCAGAGCGATCTGGATGATCGAGTATTCCATCTTGCTCCTCCTTTCAAAATGTATGTACGCACTTTGGATATCACGTACAGAACGTCAGGGTTTCACTCCTGACAACGTGGATCACGAGGATTACGAGAAGAGCTTGCTCGTGTCCTCAACAGGCGTGCTCGGAACGCGCCTGATCTCCAACTCCACCCCCAATTCCTGCAGCTCTTTAAACGCAGCGACATCCTCGTCGTTAACTGCGACGGAGGTGGCGACTTGGCGCTTTCCTTCCGACATGTGCATGTTGCCGATGTTTACCTTCTTTATAGGCACACCGCCCTTGACGAGCGTGAGCACGTCTTCCGGTGTTTCGGCCACGATGAAGATCTTCTGGCGCGGGCTCGCCTTGCCAATGACGTCGATGGTCTTCTGCAGGGAGAAGAAACGCGTAGCGACGCCGGCGGGAGCGGCCATCTTCATGAGGTTCTGGCGCATGGTGTTGGACGCCACGTCGTCGTTGGCGACGAGGATGAGGTTGGAGCCCAGAGTGGAGTTCCACTGGGTGGCAACCTGACCATGAACCAGTCGGTTATCGATGCGGGTAAGAAGAATGTTGGGTTCTGCCATGTTGATCAGCTTCCTTTCGATATTTGCTGACGACAGTTACTTGATCTCCTGAATCGCGTAACGCGAAACATCTACGACGGCTCCGGATCGGACTTTGATCTGGACCTTCTCGCCTTCGATGCCTTTGACGGTTCCGTAGATACCGCCGGCGAAAAGAACCTCCTGACCCGGCTTGAGCTCGGTGTGCAGCTCCTTGAAGTACTTCTGCTTCTTCTTCATGTTGATTTGCGACCAGATGGTGTAAATCAAGCCCATGATGACAAGCAGGCCTAAAAGGGCGACCGAGGAGCTCAGGACGTTGGCTCCGAAATCGGCCATTAGATGCCGTCCTCGTCGCCGAAGATATCCTCTTCCTCGGAGCCGGCAACGGATGCGACCGTCTGGGCGGTGATGCCCGTCTGGCCAACGGTCACGGCCTGCTCGCCAAGCTCGGCGAGCGTGGCATTACCGCGGAGGAACAGAAGCTCAATAACCATGGGAAGGTTGGTGCCAGTCAGAACCTCGACGTTGTCGACATCCTGGGCAATCATCATCGACTGGTTGAACGGGGTGCCGCCAAGCAGGTCGGTAAAGACAAGCACGCCATCGCACTCCTCGCGCATGGCGGTAATAGCGGCGCGGAGATCCTCACCGTAGGATGCGGCCTGGTCGCCCTCAAAAGGAACGACGGTAAAAGCAGGCTGGTCGCCGGCAACCATAGCGATAGCGCTTGCAAGGCCGGGTGCGAACTGTCCATGACCGGTAAGAATAAAGCCAACCATTCAAATTTCCCTTCCGAAGGTGTGTACGATCTGAGTCCGATGATTTTCGGAAGCCAGCGGGCACTCGCCCTTAAAGCTTCTTAGAAAGCGTTCTTTGAAGACCAGTGGTTTCTAAACTGGTAGTAACCACGTGACGTGTTGTTGTCACTATATCACCCCAGAAGAGGTCGCTTTCGTTGATTCATACGGTAAAACGTTTTTGCACCGCTCACGGTGATAAATCGACCGTTTACCGGTCGTTAACACTTCTACCTGCGGTTTTGAAACCGTTTCGAAATGCTTTGGCAAAAGATCGGATCTTTTCCTGTGTCTAAACAACGCAGGGCGGCTAAAAATAGCGTGTAGAAAAATTGCAGGTCATTGTGAAGATATGTGAATTGGTCTTTTTGACTTAATACCAGTTAGAACCAGTTTTGAGATTATCGGTGAACGGTAGTTTTCGACCGTTTACCGGTTACTTGCAATCGTTTGCAGCTGTTTTCCCATATGAATTAGGGAAACACAATGGAGCGCTTGCGCAATCACGGGAACGATCACGGGAAGTTTTGGCATTTGTCCTCATCCCCCGCGCGCCAAACTCCAGCATCCAAAATGAGCTAATAGCTCACGCTAATCGTTTTCAATCATTACTTACTCATTATCCGTAATTATTTATCGTTTATCGTTAATTCTGATATGATACAAGTATCATACAAAACGCCGATTGGAGGGGTTATGGTCCATCGAAACGCATCTATATCGAATGAAACCATCAGCCGCGAACAGACGATAGCCGAACTGAGGAAGCTCGCTCGCATCTGCAAATGGGCCACGATCTGCATTACCACCGCGCTCGCTCTGGGACTTCTCGCAGTCATTGCGATTGACCTTCTACTCATATTGCCTGGCCTCTCCCAAGGGTCGTGTCTCCAATCCGTAGAACTTCAAGCCGGCGAAGGGCCGTGCCTTGCTATCGTCGGTACCGATGCGCAGGCCCCACTTATGCTCGTTGCACACGATGGTCACACTGCCATAGGGAGCCTCTTGATGACATGTCTCGCGCTTACCATCGCGATAAGCGTGCGCAGGTTTTTCTTCAACATTGAAAAGGAAGGCAGGCCCTTTGACCTTGAATGTAACCAGACACTTCGTCGAGTAGGAAATTTATTCCTTATCGGCGGCGTTGCCGTGAGGCTTCTTGGTGCCGTAATCACGGGAATGATACTCTCAGGATTTGGCGGCAGCTTTACGGATGCGTTCGCCGGCCAGTTATTCGAGCCTTCTATGCTCTTTGCAGGCCTGATTATTTGCCTGATTGCCAGCATCTTCCGCTACGGGTATATCCTGCAAAAACAAGATGACGAGCTGCTCTAGGGGGAATCCATGATTATTCTGCGGCTCGACCGCATGCTTGCCGAACGCAAGATCTCATCCAAAGAGCTTGCGGAACGCGTGGGCATCTCCCAGGTCAATATGTCGCGCATCAAGACGGGCAAGGTTTCTGCCGTGCGCTTTTCAACTCTTGATGCGATATGCCGGGCACTCGACTGCCAACCAGGCGATGTACTGGAATATATATCCGACGATGAAGCCGATAGTCTTTTTGGGCTTAAAGATGAATAGCCATAATTAAACTGCCGATCACGCTCTCAACGCAAATAGCCCGCCAGAACGACTTCCGTACTGGCGGGCTACTTGCTGTCTATCGGCTAGATGCTCGATGAGCCGTGCAACTCTTTACGCAAACAGGCCGTAGATGCTGATGTTGGCCTTGGCGTAGAGGCCGTTAGCATACTCGGTCCACTTGGAGCTGGCGCTCGAAGCCTGCGAGGAATACTGCTGGTAGGCGGTGTAATAGGCGGTCATGGCCTGCTTATAGGTAGCGCTATCGGCCGTAAAGGCATCGTCAGCGAAGGCCTTAGCGTAGGTGCTATCGGCGTCCTTCCAGGTACCCTTTTCGCTATCCCACTCGTCGCCGGCAAGGTTGATGATGTAGTCGGCGTAGTCCTTGCTCGCGGTCTCCTCGTTGCCGTCAGAAGGCTCGGTCGGGGCGGTCGGCATACTTGCGGAGCTATCGCCCACCTTCTTCTTGTAGAGCTTCTGCAGCGTCGCGGACTGACGGACGATCTGCTTGGCCTGGTCCTTGGACACGCCATACTGCGTGGCCATGGTCTTGTAGTCGGAGGTGCCGATGGAATCCTCGGCGTACTTCTTCATTTCCTTGGAAGAAACGGTAATGCCCTCGTCCTCGGCAGCATCCAGCAGGATCTTGTTGCGCACGTAGGACAGGATGACGTCGGCAGAAGGAGCAGTATAGTTGCCGTCACTATCTTTGACGGTGTCGAGGCTGTACTGGCTCTCGATGGCCTCACGCGCGGTGATGTCGCTCTTCTTGCCGTTGTAGCTATAGCTTGCCACGGTCGAATCGAGCTGGTCCTCGGTGAGGGTCGCCGAGCCAACACCCTTGCCGCCAAAACCACCGTTGCCGATAAAGAAGCCGACCACCGCAGCGATCACGATAGCGACCACAAAGGCGGCAATCATCGTCTTCTTGTGCTTGGATGTATGGTCGTCTTCGTCGGAGTCGTCGTCCTCGTCCTGCTCCTCGGGCATCAGATTCTCGTCAGCGGCATCCGCGGCAATCTGAGCCTCCAGGCGGGCGTCCTCCTCCTCGGCCGTCGTACCGGCAGCAATGTGCTCGGCAGACGTACCGGCGACCAGATCGATCTTCTCGTCCTCATCACCGTCGGGTCCTTCGCCGCGCTCGATGATCTGGATGCCGTCGATCTCGTCCTTCTCGTCCTTCTTTTGAATCAGACCCATATCAGTTACTCCTTGTTAGGAAACATAGTCCGCAATAGAATACGCCCGACAGAGCGCCGGGCGTATTGATTCTTAGGTTATACGCAAACACTTAAGTACTATTTAGGCGTTTGCAGCGTGCATGCCTTAGGCCAGGTGAGCGATAACGGCATCGGCAAAGGCCTGCGTACCCACAGCGCCCTCAACGGAGCCGGTCTGGGCACGACGCACGTCACCGGTAACCTGCTCGCCCTCGTCGAGCGTGGCAGAGACGGCGGCGCGAATGCGATTGGCCGCGTCGTTCTCGCCCAGGTGATCGAGCATCATCGCAGCAGAGAGGATCTCGGCCGTGGGGTTGGCGATATCCTGACCAGCGATATCGGGCGCGGAGCCGTGCGTAGCCTCAAAGATGGCGCAGTCGGCACCGATGTTGGAGCCGGGGGCCATGCCTAAGCCGCCCACCAGGCCGGCGCACAGGTCGCTCACGATGTCGCCGTACAGGTTGGGCAGCACCAGGACATCGAAGTCGTTGGGGTTCTGGACCAGACCCATGCAGGTGGCGTCGACGATCTTGTCGTTGAACTCGATATCGGGATAGTTGGCGGCCACCTCGCGCGCCACGCGCAGGAACAGGCCGTCGGTCGCCTTCATGATGTTGGCCTTGTGCACGGCCGTCACCTTTTTGCGGCCGCAGCGGCGGGCATACTCAAAGGCATACTCCACAATGCGGCGGCTCTTGGCGATGGAAATCGGCTTAATTGAAATGGCGGAATCAGCGGCGAAGGTCTTCTGGCCCGAGCGCTCGACGAGCTGCGAGAGCTCCTCGACCTCGGCAGCGCCCTCATCGAACTCGATGCCGGCGTAGAGGTCCTCGGTGTTCTCGCGCACGATAACCAGGTCGACATCGCGGAAGCGCGAGCCGTCGCCCGGCTGCGACAGGCAGGGGCGCACGCAGGCGTACAGGTCGAAGTGCTTGCGCAGGGCCACGTTAACGCTGCGGAAACCCGTGCCGACCGGTGTGGTGATGGGACCCTTGATGGCAACCTTGGTCTCGGCGACCGCATCGAGCACGTGCTGGGGCAGCGGCGTGCCAAACTCGTCCATGACGCCGGCGCCGGCCTCCTGGACGTTCCAGTTGATCTGGACACCGGTGGCCTCGACCACGCGGCGCATGGCCTGCGTAATCTCGGGACCGATACCGTCACCGGGAATCAGGACTACATCGTGCGCCATAATCTGTTACTCCTCGTTTTCGGCGTCGTCAGATTTTTTAACGCTAGCACGCTTCTTCTTTTTGGAGAGATCAAGGTCAAAGCGTTTAACAAGCATTTCGCAAATCTCGCTCGAACGGGCTTTGAGATAGCTGCCCTTGCCGTTCTCGGCGTCGAACTTAAGGCGCAGCGCGAGCTTCTCGGCGACCTCGGCGTCAATCTCGCCCTGGCCAAACTCGTACAGGCAACCGAGCATGTCGCGATACTCGAGGTCGCCGTGGTAGCACTGGATGGCCTCGTCCAGGATGGGCCAAGCCTCGCGCGAACGCTCGACGCTCGTGGCGCCCCACACGCACAGCAGGCGGAAGGCAGCATAGCGCAGCGTGGAGGAGATCTCGTCGAACAGTGCGGTCTCGGCACCCTCAAAGGCATCGCCCAGCTGCTCGGGGCAGGTGGTGGCGAGCGCCGTCAGGGCATCGAGGGCCTCCCAGCGGGTCTGAGCCTCGGGGCGGTCGAGCGCCTCGATCAGCGCGGGCACGCAGGGCACGACGCGCTGCGGATCGCGCTCGGCAAGCAGGTGCAGCACGCGGGCGGCAAACTGGCGGATGCGGCGCGTGGGGCAGCCGAGTTCCTTGACCAGACGGTCGACGGCGTTCTCGTTCTCCTCTGCCAGCTGAAGCTGTGCCAGCTCCTCGTCGGTGAGCTGTTCGTCTTTGTTTTCTGCCATAGTTACCTCTTCTTACTATTTCTTAGCGTGCTTGCCAGCACCCTTGCTGTCATCGGTGACCGAGATGAGCTGTCGGTCGGCCGCGCCATTGCGACGCGCACGGCGGCGTTCCTCGGCGTCGCCCGCGTCGGCGGCGGCACGGTGAGCCTTGTTGACGTTAAAGACCTCGTCGTGCTTGCGCCACGGACCGACGGACTCGCCAAAGCTCATCTTAAGGCCGGCGATAAAGCCGCCGAGCCAGCCGATCGGCGCAAACTGCACCAGCGGGAACAGTGAGAACACCCAGGTCAGCAGGACGACTGCCGCCGCTCCCGCAAAGTTGGCAATCCAGTAGTCGCGCTTGGTGATGACACGCTTTTCGCACGCCCACTGGCCGCACAAAAAGCCAATGTAGATCGCAAAGAGAAAGAGCACCAGCGCAAGCACCACGAACGTCCAGCTCATGGGCGCTACTCCCCGTGATGGTGGCCGCAGCAGCACTCGTGGCCGTCATCATGGCCGTGGCCGCCGCAGTACTCGTGGCCCTCGTCGTGGTGGTGGCCACAACCGCACTCGTGATCGTCGCCATGCTCGCCGCAACCGCAGCCGTCCTCGTGAGCGCCATGCTCCTCGGGACGATACTGCGACCAGTCCAGACCGGCGGCGATGGCGTCGGCCTCCTCCTTATAGAGGACCGTGACGGCCTGGGTACCCAGCTTGGCACCACCGATGGCGTCGAGCATGTCGTAGAGCGTAAAGGCCACGTCGGCACCGGGCAGCGCAAGCTCGCGGTCGTCGGCATAGGCGAGCGCCAAGCGCAGGTCCTTGATAAAGTGCTCGACCATAAAGCCGGGCTTGTAGTCGCCGTCGAGCGCCTTGGGAGCCAGGCTCTCCATGGCGCCGGACTTGCCGGTGCCGCCCAGGATCATCTGGCGGGTCTTCTCCAGGTCAAGGCCGCTCAACTCGGCAAATGCCATGGCGTCTGCCATGCCGACCATGCAGGCGCCCAGCGACACCTGGTTGGCGAGCTTGGCAGCCTGGCCCTTGCCGGCGCCGTCGAAGCAGCAGATGTTGGCCGCAAAGGTGGCAAGGATGTCGCGGACCGGCGCGATGTCGTTCTCGGTAGCGCCCACGATAGCCGTGAGCGTACCGGCGATAGCGCCCGACTCGCCGCCGGTGACGGGGCAGTCAAACGCCATGCGACCAGAAACCTGGGCGGCCTCGGCAATGTCACGGGCAAGCTCGGGCGAGCTCGTGGTGAGGTCGATCAAGACCGCGCCGGGCTTAGTGCACGAGAGCAGGCCGTCGCCCGCCAGGTAGAGTTCCTCGACCTCGGAGGGATAGCCCACCATGGTAAAGACGACATCGGCGTTCGCCGCGGCATCGGCCGGCGTATCTGCCCAGACGGCGCCGCGCTCGATAAGCGCCGCCGCCTTGGACTTGGTGCGGTTGTTGACCGTGACGGGATAGCCGGCGTCCAGAATGTGGCCGGCGATGGGGGCACCCATGATTCCGGTGCCAATGAATGCGACGGAGAGCTTGTTTGCCATGAAACCTTTCCTTTTGGGTTGGGTGTTGTTACCAGGTTGAATACTCGGTGCCAGCGTTTGGGCTGTGAGTCGAGGGCGATTACGGACGCAGCGCTTGCCTACTGACCGCGCACGCGGCGGGCGATACGGTCGGAAAGCGACGCCTTGTCGGCGCGGTTCTTACCCCAAAACGCGCAGCCCACCATGCCGGGGCCCACGTGCGAGCCGACGGTGGGACCCACGGAGCCGCGAATGATCGTGACGTCGGCGCAACCCTCCTCCTTGCGGATGGCGGCTTCGAGCCAGTCACCATCCTTTTCGGCATCGGCCGTCATGATGGCGATGGGCATGGTGCGATCGGGCACGTAGTTCTCGCGGAACGACTTGAGGATGGACTTGAGCGCCTTCTTGCGGCCGCGGTTGACGCCGATCAGCGACAGCGAGCCGGCCAGGTCGTAGGAGAGCTCGGGCTTGACGTCGAGCTTTGCCGTGAGCTGCGCCGCCGCGGGCGGAATGCGGCCGCCGGCAGCCAGTGCGTCGAAGCTCTCGAGCGTAAAGTAGCCGTGGACGTAGGTCTTTGCCTCGTTTGCCCAATCGACCAGCTGCTTGGCGGTCAGTCCCGCCGAACGCTGGCGCACGGCCTCGAGCGCCAAGAGCGCGCCGGTCGCGCAGGGCAGAGCGTTGTCGACCACGTACAGCTCAAAATCGGGATACTCGGCGCGCACGGCATCTGCCGCCTGGCACGCGGAGTTGTAGCTCGACGACAGCGCCGAGGTAAAGCACAGGTAGACCGTGGGCGTGCCCTCTTTGGCGCACTCGGTAAAGAACTCGATATAGCGACCGAGCGACACAGCCGAGGTGGACACGCGGGCACCAGCGCGCATGCGGTCGTAAAACTCCTTGGGCGTGATGCTCGACCAGATGTCATCCGTGCGCTCCTCGCCATCGATAATGAAGGGGAAACCCAGGATATCGACATCGAGGTTCGCGGCGACCTCGGGGCTAAAGTCGCAGCAGGTATCGACGACGATGCGGCAACGGTCCGAATGACCGGTAGATGCGGCCTTGTCCATCAAAGCGACTCCTTACGTAAAAAGGCGGCCACCCGCATGGGATGGCCGCCAACCGTTAACTCATGCAAGTTAACGTATTTTACTCGTCAAGTGTTTCGATGCGGGGCTTGATGATGCCATATCCACCATTCTTACGGTGATACACCACATTGATAAGGCCGGTCGTCGCGTTCTCGAACACGTAGAAGTCGTGGCCGAGCAGATCGGTCTGCACCAGCGCCTGCTCCTCAGTCATCGGGGTGACGTCGATAACCTTCTCGCGGACGAGCAGGTCGTCCTCCTCCTCGGGCAGCAGCAGGTCGGCCAGATCCTCGACGCGCTCGACCGGCGCGACATCCGCGGCGCTGGCACCGCCCTGGCGGTTGTCCACGACCTTGGTCTTGAACTTGCGCAGCTGGCGGGTGACCTTATCGGCGGAGAGGTCGATGGCGGCGTACATATCTGCACCGTGCTCGGCAACGCGAATCACCGAACCGCGGGCACGAACCGTGACCTCGACGATTGCCGGGTTGGGGTTCGAGGGGTTCTTCTCATAGCGAAGTACAACGTCGACCGTCATGGGCTCGATATCGAAAACCTTGAGCGCCTCGCCGATCTTCTCATCCACATGCGCACGCAGAGCATCGGTTACCGTCGTCTTGCGTCCAGAAACCTTGATATCCATACGTGGCTCCAATCTGCCTCGGGGACTTACCGTACTGGCTATGTACCCATTGCCGTGTATTTAATCACGCGGATTCCTAAAGACCCGAATAACGATTGCTTGATACCGCATACCGAAGTCTCGCACTTTTCTGTGGCAAAGTGCGCTATAGGAGGGAGCCGACAGATTTGTATTTGGTCCCGAAAATTAGCTTTGACCTGCTGGTTTTATAGGGATGAAAAAGCCGGACTCCCCTATTGGAGAAGCCCGGCAGTGCGTGTTGAAACCGTGAAAAGGTGTCCTTTCCAACGTATAGGAGACACCACCCCTAGCAATAACTAGCTATTGAGTTTGTTAATGTCGTCGTCGGTGATGGTGCCTTCCTGGCTGGACGATTTGTCCTCGGAGGATGCGGTCTCATTGTTGGAATCGGAGGACTCGCTGCCGGAGGACGTGGTCTCACTGGACTCAGAGTCGCCCGGTTGCACGTTAGCGCCCGAAACCGTCTTAGTGGTGAGGTCGTAGGGCATCGTGCCATACCAGACGCAGTGGACTGCCTCGAGCGTACCGTCGACCGTGATGCCGTCGAGGGCATCGCTCACGGCACGGCACAGTTCGTCATTGGACGAGAGGCCCGCAACACCAAGCGTCGAGGGCGCCTCGAGCGAACCGACATAGGAGACCTCGCTCATCAGGCGTGCAAGGTAGCCGCCGGCCGTGGAGTCGCAGATCACATAGTCGACCTCGCCGGACTCAAGCGCCTCAAAGCACTCGTTGATGTTGGAGTAGGTCTTTTGATTGGCGGTGATGCTCTGCTTAGCAAGCGCCTCCTGCGAGGCCGAGGACATTTGGACACCCAGAGTAGACGCGTTAAGGGTATCGGTGGAAACGCTTAGCGACCCACCATCGCTAGTTTTACCGAACACGGAAGTGGCATCGTACAGGCAGGTGCCGAGCGAGCTAATGTCCCCGTCCGTGGAGTTAATCTCGCCGATAAAGATATCGGCCTTTTTGTCGCCGAGCGCGGAATCTGCCGAAGACGCATCGACAAAGGCGACCTTAAGGCCCATGCGGATTGCGAGGGCGCGGGCGGCGTCAACCGCATATCCCGTGAGCTCGCCGTCGGCGCCTTGCATGGCCTGCGGCGCATCGGAAGTATCGAGGGCGACCGTCAGGGTTCCGGGAGTGACCAGGGCATCGTCCGACACCGCCGGCGTGACGGTCTCGTACTCGATCTGGTCGATCGTGGGAGTCGTGAACGTAGACAGCGGGTTGAACGCGCATCCGCTCAGGCCCAAAACGGCAATGACCGCTGCGGTCCCAGCACCTAACCGAGCCGCGTGCATCAAGCTGCCCCTCACCATGTCCACTACCCTGCCTTCTGTGTCGTATACGATCCGTGCGTTGCGCGGAATATCAGATTGTTCCCACCAGCTGACCTGGTATTTGACCCCACACTTGCGCACCGGGGTGTTTGCTCGGGAGGCCGCAGCCACCTTCACGACTGACCCGCTCGCCCGCGAGGCGGTATTGCCCCAAAGAAAGTAGAACGGACGGTGCGGCTTACATCTAGGACGCGCCATGATCGCGCCGCGCGCACGCGGTCGCTTACGTGGATCCCTTTGACCGCGTCTGTCTTGGACTAGGACGGGCATTTCGTCCGTCCGCAACCACAGCCTGGTAGGAACGAAGCGCATTATAGCTAAGTTCAAGCTAAAGTTTAAGGTTAGGGGCGTCATTCGCATCGCGAGTACAGATTTCGCAGGTCGGGACGGGCCGCACGCGCTTTAATCGACCCCGTCGCTACGCGACGGGGCGCGGCGGGGCC
>DBGFJU010000110.1:0-28452 GCA_048529485.1 Collinsella aerofaciens
TTTGTTATAACCATAATCTCATCAAGAATTTCACGGGGAGTATCTTCTCTTGCGATTCTGCAGGGAAGTTTTTCAAACTTAATGTGCTCTCCGTGCGAGCAGGACTGTCCGAGCAGGCGACTTCGCATGCCGCCGCGCGACCGGGGCGAACACCTCCCCAAAGATTTTCAAAAAAGTTGTTGACGCGCGCGTAACGACTCGTCTAATATATCCCTTGCGCGATGGACCTGTAGCTCAGTTGGTTAGAGCGTCCGGCTGATAACCGGGAGGTCACAAGTTCGAATCTTGTCAGGTCCACCACTTTCTTTCGCAATAAACACCCCAGCGAGAGCCGAGTCGCCGCTGGGGTGTTTATTACTGTCTCCGTGGGGGTTTAGCTCAGCTGGGAGAGCGCGGGCTTTGCAAGCCTGAGGTCAGGGGTTCGATCCCCCTAACCTCCACCATGATGGACCTGTAGCTCAGTTGGTTAGAGCGTCCGGCTGATAACCGGGAGGTCACAAGTTCGAATCTTGTCAGGTCCACCATCAAAACTGTGAAGAGCCCTGGGGCATTGCCTCGGGGCTTTTTTCTTGTCTGCGATAAATCTCATTTTGGTTTTGTGTGCTGTGCGAAAGATTGGGTAGTATAGCTATTCAATGCGGTGGAGCTGCCGCGTGTTAACCGCTACGTACCGGAGGTGTTCCATGGTTCGTGTCGACATAGAGACCATCGTCATGGCCGCCGGTCCCGTGCCATCGCTTATCGTGCTTCGCGAGCGCTGCAACAAATCGGACTCGCCCGCGCCGCTGCGTTCCCTTTCCATTCAGACTGGTTCGTTTGAAGCTGCTGCCATTAGCCGCGGCATCGATAGCGGCCGCGCCGAGCGCCCGATTACCCATGACCTGTTGCTCGATACTGTTGGCGCCCTGGGTGCCAAGCTCGAACGCATCGAAATCGTTCGCGCCGAGCCGCCCGTGTTTTACGCGACGGTTGTCGTGTTGGCCGATGGCAACGAGCATAAGATCGATGCGCGTCCCAGTGATGCCATTGCCCTTGCCGTGCGCAGCAATGCCCCCATGTTTGTGGAGGACGACATCATGAATCGCCTGGGCACCGTTTCTGCCCATGCCGAGGAAGTTGACGACGAGCGGGAGTTCGAGAAGTTCGACGAGTTCGTCCATACGCTCTCCCCCGATGACTTCTAAATGTGGGGCGGCCAGGCTGCGGAGCGTTCGCTGATGGCCGGCGGTATGTCGGCTGAGGCGGCGGCCATTGCGCGCGAGGCCCAGATGCGCTCGGAGGCTTCTGAGGCGGCTCGCATTGCCTATGTGACGCAGGCCCGCACGCTTCGCGAACGCCGCGGCTCGTTTATCAAGATGGTTGTCGTCTCCGCCCTTGTCGCGGCAATCTGCTCGCGCCTTCGTGGTACAGTTGGTGCGCTTGGGTTTTCGATCTCTACGGGCCTCGTGATCTGGGGTGTGGTCGATGCGGTCATGCTGACCAGTCAGATCAAGGTGCTCGACAAGCGCGCGATGGATATGATGCGCACCCGCGACGCTGCCGCTAAGATCGCCGCCGAGGCACAAGAACTGTAACGACGCCAGACTCGATGGGAAGGTCTAAAGATGGCACAGGATATGCAGGACGCCGGTAACGTCTCCGCCGAGCTCGACGCCATGGTGTGTGACCTGATTGGTGCGTTCTTGGACGACCTTGCCGCCGGCGAGAATCCGGGCGTAGTTGTGGCGATTGAGGACGCTGCTTCCAACCGATATCTGGCGGCGCTCGACGAGGACGGCGAAGAGGCGTGCCTGGAGGCGGCCACCAACTTTATTTCCGAGCACAAGATGGGTCTTAAGGACGAGGGCCTGGGCCGTATCGCCCGCTATGCCATCGGCTACACCGGCTGCGTCGAGATTGACGGCGGCTATCACGATGCTCTGCTCGTGAGCTTCTTCGAAACCACGCTCGAGAGTGGTTTTTCGGCATATGTGCTGTATGAGGGCATGGGCGCCGGCGATGGTTTTATGTGGAGCGACCCTGAACCTGCAGGTGAGGAAACCCCTCTCATCTAAAATCGCTAAAATAAACGAGTTTTCGGTAAAAGGCTCAATATTCCCGCTGAGCGTTGCATCGCTGGGCGGGTCGCATACGCGTGCCGTTTGTATATGGATAGAAGATAGGGGAACTACATGCGCGTAGACAATCTGAGGAACATCGCCATCATCGCCCACGTCGACCACGGCAAGACGACGATGGTCGATAAGCTCCTGCGTGCCACGGACGCCTTCCGTGCCAACCAGCAGGTCGAGGACCGCGTCCTGGATTCCAACGACCAGGAGCGCGAGCGCGGCATTACGATTCTCGCCAAGAACATCTCTATCGAGTACAAGGACGTCAAGATCAACGTCATCGACACCCCGGGCCACGCCGACTTCGGTGGCGAGGTCGAGCGCGTGCTGCGTATGGCCGACGGCGCCCTGCTGCTGGTCGACGCTTTTGAGGGCCCCATGCCCCAGACCCGCTTCGTGCTGCGTCACGCTATCGACACCGGCCTCAAGATCATGATCGTCATCAACAAGATCGACCGTCCGGGCGCCAACCCCGAGAAGGCCTACAACGACTGCCTGGACCTCATGGCCGACCTGGGCGCCACCGACGACCAGCTTGAGTTCGCCATGGAGCACGTGGTCTACGCCAGCGCCATGAACGGCTTTGCCCGCCTTGACCCCAACGACGGCAACATGGACATGTACCCGCTGCTCGACATGATCATCGACGACATGCCTGCGCCCGAGGTTGACGAGAACGCCCCGCTGGCCATGCAGTGCGTGACCATCGACCACTCCAACTTCGTCGGTCGCATCGGTATCGGCCGCGTGTACTCTGGCACCATCCACCAGGGCGACCAGATTCTGGTTGTGAAGAACGACGGCTCCAGCGCCACCGCTACCGTCAAGCAGCTCTTTACCTTCGACTACCTGGGCCGCACCGAGTGCCAGGAAGTCGGCGCCGGCGATATCGCCGCTGTCGTGGGTATTGACCGCACCGATATCGGCGATGTCTACACCGACCCCGAGAACCCCGTCGAGCTCGAGCCCATTGAGATCGACCCGCCGACCCTGTCCATCGTCTTTGAGGCTTCGACCTCCCCGCTCGTCGGTCGCGACGGCGACATCGTGGGCGCCCGTCAGCTCAAGGAGCGCCTGTTCAACGAGGCTGAGAACAACGTGACCATGAAGATCGAGGAACTCGAGGACAAGAGTGGCGTCGAGGTTTCGGGCCGCGGTATTCTGCACCTGTCCGTCCTGATGGAGTCCATGCGCCGCGAGGGCTTTGAGTTCCAGGTCGGCCGTCCCCGCGTTCTGTTTAAGAAGGACGAGAACGGCAACAAGATGGAGCCTGTCGAGCAGGCCGTCGTCGAGTGCCCGGACGAGTACTCGGGCAAGGTCGTTGAGGTCTTCGGTACCTCCGGTGGCATCATGACGAGCATGGACACCTCGGGCATCGTGACGCACCTCGAGTTTAAGATCCCGACCCGCGGCATCATGGGCCTTAAGAACCGCATCATGAACGTCACCCACGGCGAGGGCGTGTTCTACCACACCTTCCTGGAGTACGGTCCCTACGCCGGCGAGATCGGCAACCGTCAGAACGGCGCCATGATCTCCATGACCACCGAGAAGGCCGTTGCCTACGCTCTGGGTACGCTGCAGGAGCGCGGCCAGCTGTTTGTTGAGCCGGGCACCGAGTGCTATGAGGGCATGATCGTGGGCGAGCGCAGCAAGGCTGGCGACATGGTCGTCAACATTGCCCGTACCAAGAACCTGGGTAACCAGCGTTCCTCGACCTCCGATATCTCCGTCCAGCTGGTGCCGCCCCGCACCTTCTCGCTGGAGGAGGCGCTGGAGTACATCGCCGACGACGAGCTGGTGGAGATTACTCCCAAGAACATTCGCCTGCGCAAGCGTCTGCTCAACGCCACCGACCGCAAGAAGGCTGCCGTCCGCGCCGGCCAGGTCAACAAATAAGCGCTGGGGCTTTATAGCGACTAACAAGAAAGGGCGTCGACCGCAATGGTCGGCGCCCTTTTTGTGCACAGGGACTGAGCTGGTCTGCACCACCACAAAGGTGCCTGGCACCTTTGTGGTGGTTGGTGGCTAAGCGGTGGGGAGTCCTGGCATGTTAGCCGGCTGCTGCGGCTTGAGGTGGGCGTTGCGCCAGATGATCTGGATAACGTAGCCGAGCATAAAGACAAAGGCTACGCCGCTGATGAAGTCACCTACGAGGGGAAGCCCCGTGAGGGCGCCTGCGATTACGCCGCCCACGGCTGCCATGGCGTAGCGGTTTTGGTTGTGTCCGACCATGCGGGAGATCGCGCACCCCGCAAAGGCACTCGACACCAACGCGATGCCGATAACGCCGCACAAGAGGGCTCCGGCAAGCGACAGACCAGCGATAGAGATAATTAGCAGTAGGACGGCGGGGACGATAGCAATCGTGCCCAGAAGACCGCTCACCCACAGGGGCATGGGGCGCTGGTGGAGCATGCCGGCGGCGCTGGCGGTCGCGCGCGGAAAGACGAGCTCGAGCAGCAGAGCGACAAAGCAGGTCGAGAGTGCCGCGGCGACGATACCGCCGATGACATCGTTAACGGTGGAAGTATCCTCGTTCTCGGTGCGGTCGATCTTGAGCGCGCCTACCTCGGCTCCTGCGGCACGCTCGGGGTCCTCGGAGACGTGCGCGTTCACGGTGCCGGTGATGTGGGCGTTCTTGCCCAGGATGAGCTTGTCGGCCCAAACCTCGACATCGCCCTCGACGGTGCCATCGATGGTCACCGTGTCGCCCGCAAGCGCTGCCGACTTGGTAGAGCCGCGCAGGGCAACCGTCTCGCCTATCGCGTAAAAACAGCTGGCGGTGCTACCGGTGTTGAGCACGACATGCTGACCGGCTACCGTCACGCTGCCATCGATTGCGGTTTTGGAGATATCGATGGTGCGCGCCGCCAGGCGAATAGCGCCGCCTACGGTGCAGTCGCGAATCGATAGGCTCTCGCCCGCCGCGATAATATCGCGGCCGATGGAGGCATCGTCTAGGTTAAGGCTTTGGCCGGCCCAGTACAGGTCACCCTCGGCGCTGGACGTATCCGAGTCAGCTTCGGTCGCAAGTACGTTTCCAGCGGTGTCCGTGCCGGCGAACGACGCCGTGGGAAGTGCAGTGAGCGCGAGCGCGATGAGCGCGAATGCCATAAGCAGGCAGCGACGCATCTTGTGTGACGGCGCCGTCACGGTTTGATTGAAAGCCATGGTTGATCCTTTTGTTAGGTGTTCGGCATATACCTAACAGGGTACCCAACGCGTGGGCGCTCTAAAAGAACCTCTCGGTTGCATTTCGAAGGGTCGTGCCGTGCTGTCTACTTTTTACGGTGCAAAAAGCGCGCGATATCTTCTTCGGTGGGGCTTTTGATGTCAAAGCGCAGCGAGAGCCAGCGCAGACCCATGGTCACGACAACGCATACGATCAGCGCGGCGACATTGCTCATGATGCCGCTCATAACGAGACACACGTAGCTTGTCGATCCGGCGATGGCGGCGATGGCGTAAAAGTTAGTACGTTGGAAAATGCCCGGAACCACGCCCATAAAGCCGTCGCGCAACATGCCGCCGCCCACCGCGGTGAAAAAGCCCATCATGATGCACACCGCCGGCGCAAAGCCGTAGACCAGCGCCTTGTCTGCGCCGGTTGCCGCATAGATGCCGACCGAGATGATGTCGAGCAAGGGGATGAGTTTTTCGGGCTTGTCGACGATTGCCGGGAAAATGTAGATGATGGCTGCCGTGGCGATGGAAAGCGGCAGTGCCATCGGCTGGTTGAGGATGTAGACGTTGCCTACCTGCAGCGTCATATCGCGCAAAAGACCGCCGCCCAGACCGCAGACCACCGCGAGCGCAACTGCACCCACCAGGTCGAGTTTGTGCTCGCGCGCAACCAGCACACCCGAGATCGATGCAGCGACAACAGCGAACATCTCGAGCCAAAACGGAATAGCGACCATGGCATCCGAGGCATGTGAGGTAATGGTTATGGCGGCGGCGACGGGCAAGATGGGGTCCTTTGGATTGTGGGTTTAGACAATGCCCGTACATAGTACATGTTCGGCGCCGATTGCGATCCTATTGCTCGGCAAACGGTCGGGACTGGATGCCGACATGGCATTGCTGGAATGCCAGGGATCCAAAACATGTACGTCACCCTCCAAAAACGGCATTTTTCGACATCTTTGGAGGCGGACGTACATGTTTGGATTGAGCTCACAGCATGAGTGAGTTGATTTACTCACATCCGGTATATTTCCCCACTTCAACGGACATAAGAGTTGGATACCGGCTCAGAGCGAGAGGCCCTCAATGGATACCCCTGTTCTCATTTCGCATAAAACCGCATGGCTTGTCCATCATGCACCCCAGAATTTGGTTCAGTCTCTTGCGCGGCACGACTACCAGATAGGCGCACAAGGCATCTCCACCCAGCAACGTGTTGCACGCATACGACAGGCTCTTACCGACTGCGGCATTCCGTTCGATATGCTTAAGACTATCGATATCGCGGTTGTATTCGAATTCGAGCGAATTCGTACCAAAGGCGTCGTTTGTCACATTCTTGGACAAAATCTTCCCTACGAGCATATTAACGAGTTGACGCCCGGAATCTTCATCACCGACGAAGCCTTCACCTTTGTGCTCGCTGCCGAGTGGATGGATAGGATCGAATATCTCGAATATGGCTATGAAGTTTGCGGCGATTATCGCATGAGGCTCAATCCCGCCGACCCTTATACCGGGCAACCAGCCACTACCTCCAAGGATGAAATAACCAAACTGCTCGATCGGCACCCCGGCAAACCCGGTGCCACACGTGCACGGCTCGCGCTCAGGCACATCTACGATCACTCGGCCTCGCCTATGGAGACCGCTTCGGCAATCGCCCTCTCGCTCCCAACAAGCGAAGGCGGCGTTGGTATCCGAGGTATCGAACTCAACAAACCGCTCGAGATCCCTCAACGTCTCTGGCATTGCGCCAAAGCTCGAACACTCAAAATCGATGCGCTCGTGACCTATAAGCGCAGGGCGCTCGGTATCGAATATAAGGGCGGTTTTCACGATGAGCTCGAGCACAAGGGAGCAGATGCGGAGCGAGAGGCCGTTCTCTCCCAAATGGGATATCGAATCGTTACGCTCACTTCGGCTCAGTTCAGTAGTCAGCTTGCCTTTCACCGCGCCATGAACAACATTCGCGAAGCACTCGGCATGCCTCGCTGTACCGACACCGGGTACCAGAGAAAACAAAACGAACTACGCAAGGCACTTATCCGCAACTGGAAAAGCATACGAGACGAGGAGGCACCTTCCGAATAGTGCCGCTCCCGTGAGCTCAATCCAAACGTGTACGTCAGCCTCCAAAGATGTCGAAAAATGTCGGTTTTGGAGGGTGACGTACATGTTTGGGGAAGCGTGGGATCGAGACGTATTTCGATAACAAAAAAGCCCCATTGCTGGGGCTCATACCATCTAATGGCGGAGGAGGAGGGATTCGAACCCTCGTGACCTTATACAGGCCAAACGGTTTTCGAGACCGCCGCATTCAACCACTCTGCCACCCCTCCGCGTGGGGTAAAAACAAAGCAGGCTCGAAGGCCTGCTTTGGAATTAACTGGCGGAGAGTCAGGGATTTGAACCCTGGAGACGCTTTTGACGCCTACACGATTTCCAATCGTGCTCCTTCGGCCACTCGGACAACTCTCCGTTAAATGCGAAAGTCAGTATACACGAGGAATCGCAAAGTGCAAACAGAAAAGTTGGCATTTTTTAAAACGTTCGGCCGCGCTTGGCGTTGCAGTGGGGTTTGAGGTGACAAAAAACGGCTTCCGACCAGCGTGGTTGATCAACTCAATTGTTCAAAAGGGGTATTCATAAGCGACTTGGCAATGAATTTAAAAATCTTTGGGTGGTGCTGTGGACCACTGGCATGCATTTTGCGACCACAGCCTTATGCCCGTTGACCTGCGGCTTGGCTCAGCTTGTCCCCGCGGCATCGTATCTTGTCCACAAATCCGTCAAGCTCTTGGTCGGTATTTGGTTGGAATGCGCATGAAACGTGGTGCGAGCATGGGCATATGTGGAGGTCATGAGGTTGTAGCTGCATATTCTTGCGGCCTGGGAGGTTGAAAGATATTATTACCAAGTCTTTTCCTGCTTCAGGCGCACCTTCACGACCTGAAGCCACATTTGCCCAGAGGAGGTGACAATATGAAGGCTTATGAACTGCTGTTCTTTGTTGACCCGTCGCTCGACCCCGAGACTCGTCTCGCTGTTATGAAGCGTATCGATACCACGATCGCTGAGGGCGCTGGCAAGGTCGACTCCGTTGACGAGTGGGGCAAGCGCAAGCTCGCCTACGAGATCAACGACCTCACCGATGGTGACTACACCCTCATCAACTTCCACGCAGATCCTACCCAGATCGCCGAGCTTGATCGCGTCCTGCGCATCACCGACGCTGTGGTCCGCCACATGATCGTCCGCCGCGACGACCAGGAGTAAGGCTGTCGTTTTGGACTGGGCTTGTGCCCCAAGAGGAAGTAGTGAGTTATGAGCATCAATCGAGTGAACATCACCGGTAACCTCACCCGCGATCCCGAGCTGCGCGCCACCGCCGGCGGAACCCAGGTTCTGTCCTTTGGCGTCGCCGTGAACGATCGTCGCCGCAACGCGCAGACTGGCGAGTGGGAGGACTATCCCAACTTTGTCGACTGCACCATGTTCGGCACCCGCGCCGAGGCCGTGAGCCGTTTCCTGGCAAAGGGAAACAAGGTCGCGATCGAGGGCAAGCTGCGCTACAGCTCTTGGGAGCGCGACGGCCAGCGCCGGAGCAAGCTTGAGGTCATCGTCGATGAGATCGAGTTTATGAGCTCCCGTGGTGGCCAGGGTGGCTACGATCAGGGCGGTTACGCCCCCGCAGCCCCCGCGCCCGCAGCACGTCCTGCCGCACCGGTGGCTACGCCGCCTGCGGTCGACGTCTACGATGAGGACATCCCGTTCTAAGGGTTGTTCACCTATTTTTGAGTGAGAGGCGGCTTCGGTTCGCCGAAGTTGCCAAATGAAAGGTATTTTGACATGGCTAATGATTTTTCTGCACGTCAGCCGCGTCGTAAGTACTGCCAGTTCTGCAAGGAGAACACTGAGTTCATCGACTATAAGGACACTCAGCTTCTCCGTAAGTACATGACCGACCGTGGCAAGATCAAGCCCCGTCGCGTCACTGGCGCTTGCACGCAGCATCAGCATGACATCGCCAACGCCATCAAGCGCGCCCGCGAGATGGCTCTCCTGCCGTACACCGTCCCCGTGGTTTCCTCTCGTGGCAACCGCGACCGCGGCTAAGAAGGGAGACGCATCATGAAGGTTATTCTTCTCGATGAGATCAAGGGCAAGGGCGGCGAGGGTGACGTCGTAGAGGTCGCTCAGGGTTACGCTGAGAACTTCCTGTTCCCCAAGAAGCTCGCTGTTGCCGCCACCAAGGGCAACCTCAAGCAGCTTGACGAGCGTCGCAACAACATCGCCAAGCGCGAGGCCGTCCGTCTGGCTACCGCCAACGAGACCAAGGCTGCCTTCGAGGGCAAGACGGTCACCGTTGACGTCAAGGTCGGCGACGAGGGCATCCTCTTTGGCTCCGTTACCGCCGCTATGATCGCTGACGCCATCAAGGCTCAGCTCGGTATGGACATCGACCGCAAGCGCGTCGAGCTCGGTAAGCCCATCAAGGTTGCCGGTGCCCACACCGTTGCCATCTCGCTGTACCGCGAGATCAAGGCCGAGGTTGTCGTTCTCGTCGGCGTTACCGCCGAGGAGCTCGCTGCCGAGGCTGAGGTCGAGGAGGCCGCTGAGGTCGCCGAGGCCGAGACCGCCGAGGTCGAGACTGAGGCTGCTGCCGAGTAGCATTTGCTGCAACGCAACAATCTTGTTCTAAGAAGGGCGCTCTGGGAAACCAGGGCGCCCTTTTGCTTTTTGCGCTGAGTGAGTGTCATGGTGAACGTTGCGTCGAAGTCCTATATACAGGACCGTTCATCCGTTTGGTTCGGTGATGATTGGCGGCGCGAGGCGCGTTTTGGGACCGTGGCTGATACTATGGATGCTCGCAAGCGATATGAATGAGGATGCTCATGGCATATGACGATAGGGAGACCGGGCTGACGGTCGAGGACCGCGGCTCAAAGTTGGGTCTTCCCCAAAACCAAGATGCAGAGGCCAATGTACTGGCCGCTATGCTGCTATCGCCCGAGGTGGTCGAAGAGGCCCAGGTCGAGCTGCAGCCCGATGACTTCTACCGGCCCATTCATAAGACCATCTATACTGCGATGGTCGATATGTACAACAGCCGCATTCCCATCGACTCCATCTCGCTGATCGATTACCTGCGAAGCATCAACAAGCTCGATGCCGTGGGCGGCGAGGCGTACATTTTGGAGCTGATGGGTCAGACCCTGTCGCTCGTCAACTGGCAGCACCATGCCGCCATCGTTCGCCGCGATTCGATGCTGCGCGAGCTGATCGGCGCCACCAACGAGATCAACGCGCTGGCATATAACGCCCCCACCGACACCAAAGAGGTTGTCGAGCTGGCCGAGAGCAAGCTGCTCAAGGTCACGGCACGCGAGGTCAAGTCGAGCTACAAGACGCTGACCGAGTTTATGGTCGAGGCCTATAACGAGGCCGAGGAAGTGTGCCAGGCCGGTGGCCAGGCTGCGGGCGTGCCCACGGGCTTCCCGTCGCTCGACCGCATGCTCATGGGCTTCCGCGAGGGCCAGCTCATCATTATCGGCGCCCGCCCTGCCGTGGGTAAGACGTCGTTCGCCCTGAATCTGGCGCTCAATGCTGCCGCTGCTGGTTATACCGTCGGCTTCTTCTCGCTGGAGATGTCGGGCAAGGAAATTGCCCAGCGTCTGATTTGCGCCTACGCCATGATCTCGATCAGTGACTTCCGCATGGGCCGCATTAGCCCCGAGCAGTGGGCCAATATCAACGAGGCTACGCAGACCTTGTCCAAGCTCGATATTCTGATTGACGATACGCCCGGCACCACAGTGACCGAGATTCGCGCCAAGAGCCGCCGTATGCTCCATAACAAGGAGAAGGCAATCATCATCCTGGACTACCTGCAGCTGGTGAGTCCTCCGCCGGGACGCCGCTCCGAGAGCCGTACCGTCGAGGTTTCGGAGATGTCGCGTGGTCTGAAGATCATGGCCAAGGAGCTCAAGATCCCGCTCATCGCGCTGTCGCAGCTCTCGCGTCAGGTCGAATCCCGTACCGGCAAGCGCCCGCAGCTTTCCGACCTTCGTGAATCGGGCTCCATCGAGCAGGACGCCGATATCGTCATGTTCTTGGACCGCTCCGCCGACGAGGCCGAAGCCTCGCGCGACGATCGACCCGACGAGGGCGTTACGCGCATCGTCGTGGCCAAGAACCGTTCGGGCCCGATCGGCGACGTCGACCTGATGTTCCTGCCGGCATCCACCAAGTTCTATGAGCTTGATGGGGCACATGCCGAGGAGTAGGACAGGCGCCCGTTGCACGGGTATACTGGGAATGTTTTGTGCTTCTGCGTGCCGGCATGGCGCGTAGACAGTCCATGAATGTAAGGAGTAAACATGCCGTCAACCGTTTTGGTCGGTGCCCAGTGGGGCGATGAGGGCAAGGGTAAGATCTGCGACCTGGCCGCCGGCGACTTTGATGCCGTCGTGCGCTATTCGGGCGGCAACAACGCCGGCCACACCATCGTCGTCAACGGCAAGAAGTACGGCCTGCACCAGGTGCCCTCCGGCATCATGTATTCCGACCACGTGTCGGTGATCGGTAATGGCTGCGTCGTCAACCCCAAGGTTGTCCTTGAGGAGATCGACATGTTCGAGGCCGACGGCATCACCACCAAGAACCTCAAGATTAGCGGCAACGCGCATGTCATCATGCCGTACCACATTGATCTGGATGGCGCCTTTGAGCAGAAACTCGGCAAGAAGAACATCGGTACCACCAAACGTGGCATCGGTCCGTGCTACCAGGACAAGATGGCCCGCATTGGCCTGCGCATGCAGGACATGCTGGACGAGGCGCTGTTCCGCGACAAGCTGGAGACCGCTCTCGCCCGCGTGAACCCCGAGCTCGAGCTCATCTACAACCTGCCCACCTACACTGTGGACCAGATTTGCGACGAGTACCTGCCGATGGCCGAGCGTCTGCGTCCCTACATCACCGAGACGAGTCTGCTGCTCAACAACATGATCGATGAGGGCAAGGACCTGCTGTTTGAGGGCGCCCAGGCGACGCTACTCGACATCGACCACGGCACCTATCCGTACGTGACGTCTTCCAACTGCACCGCCGGCGGCGCCATCACCGGCTCCGGCGTCGGTATGAAGAACGTCAACCGCGTGCTGGGCGTCATGAAGGCCTATATCACCCGCGTCGGTTCGGGCCCCATGCCCACCGAGCTTTCCTATGAGTCCGAGGCTGGCCACACGCTGACCGAGGAGGGCTATGAGTACGGCGTGACCACTGGTCGCCGTCGTCGTTGCGGCTGGTTTGACGGCCCTATCGCCAACTATGCCTCGCGCGTCAACGGCCTTACCGACATCGCCATGACCAAGCTCGACGTGCTTTCGGCCTTCGACACCATTAAGGTGTGCGTTGCCTATGACGTCGATGGCGAGCGTTACACGAGCGTGCCCGAGCACCAGGTGCGCTTTGAGCATGCCAAGCCCATCTACGAGGAGCTTCCTGGCTGGAAGTGCGATATCACCGGCTGCCGCAGCTTTGAGGAGCTGCCGCAGGAGGCTCAGGACTACGTGGCGTTTATCGAGGATCTGGCACACACCCGCGTGACGTTCATTGGCGTTGGCGCTGGTCGCGAGCAGATTATCAACCGATTCTGGAAGTAATCGGGACTATTTGGTTATTGCGATATACCCCTTTGCAGCCCGGACGGGCGGCCGAGGGGTATATTTGCTTGCAAAGGGCTCGCGCGGAGCGGGCCGTTCATCCATAGAGGAGGCACCCTTGAAGGCGGACACTCAAACCATCGACATCCTGTTGTTGGGCAGCGGCGGCCGTGAGCATGCTTTGGCAGCTAAGCTCGCGGCATCACCGCGCGCCGGCAAGCTCTACATCGCGCCGGGTAACGGCGGCACCGCGAGCTGCGGCGAGAACGTTGTTCTCGACGACTGCGATCCTGCGGCCGTGGCGGCGTTTGCGCAGAGCCACGGATGCGGACTCGTGGTAATTGGCCCCGAGGCTCCGCTCGTGGCGGGCGTGGCCGACGCCGTGCGCGCGGCGGGTATTCCCTGCTTTGGCCCGGGTGCCGAGGGCGCCCAGATGGAGGGCTCCAAGCTGTTCTCCAAGCAGCTCATGGAGCGTGCGGGCATTCCGACGGCAGCCTATGGTTCGTTTACCGACGAGGCTTCGGCTCTCGCCTACGTGCGCGAGCAGGGCGCCCCGCTGGTCGTCAAGGCCGACGGCCTTGCCGCGGGCAAGGGCGTTATCGTGGCGACCGAACTTGAGCAGGCCGAGGAGGCCGTGCGCGAGTGCTTTGGCGGCACCTTTGGCGATGCCGGCAGCACCGTGGTTATCGAGGAGATGCTCGTTGGTCCCGAGTGCTCGCTGCTTGCCTTTACCGACGGCAAGACCGTTCGCCCCATGGCCACCTCGCAGGACCACAAGCGCGCGCTCGAGGGCGACAAGGGCCCCAACACCGGCGGCATGGGCGTCTACAGCCCGGTGCCCATCGTGACCGACGAGGAGCACGCCACGATGGTGGCGGTCATGGAGCAGACCGTGGCCGAGCTTGCTGCCGAGGGTATCGACTACCGCGGCTGCTTGTACGGCGGCTTTATGCTCACCCCCGCCGGCCCCAAGGTACTGGAGTTCAACGCCCGCTTTGGTGATCCCGAGACGCAGGTCGTGCTGCCGCGCCTTAAGAACGACCTGGTTGAGGTCATGCTCGCCTGCGCCAACTGCGAGCTCGATCAGATTGAGCTCGACTGGCGTGACGAGTGGGCCGTGGCCGTTGTCCTGACGAGCGCGGGCTACCCCGGCAGCTACGAGAAGGGCAAGGTCATCACCGGTATTGAGGATGCCGAGGCCATGGAGAACGTGACCGTGTACCACGCGGGCACTGCCGTGGTGGACGGCCAGCTCGTGACCAATGGTGGCCGCGTGCTTGCCGTGACCGCGCTGGGCGACACGTTCGAGAACGCTCGCAACCTTGCCTACGAGGCCTGCGAGAAGATTGATTTTGAGGGCAAGACCCTGCGTCACGACATCGGCCTGCGCGCGCTGCGCGGCCGCGACGCCTGGGATGCCTAAAATCCGAGAGGAATGAGACGGATGGACGAGAAGAACGAAGAGCTCGTGGACGCGCAGATCGTCGAAGAGGACAGCCGCATGTATGGGCACGCCGAGGGCGAGCCTGGTGGCGAGGTCGCTGACGAGCCGGCGCTGGTGCTGGGCGATGACGACCCGCACGATGCCGAGCTGCACGAGAAGATTCTTTCGGAGGAATGCGCCTGGAAGGGCAAGATCCTCGACGTCCACCGTCTTGAGGTTGAGCTGCCCAACGGTCACCGCAGCGCCCGTGATATCGTTCGCCATCCGGGTGCGGCGGCCGTTGTGGCACTGACCGAGAGCGGCAAGATCGTACTGGTGCGTCAGTACCGCACCGCCATCGACCGCGTGACGGTCGAGATTCCCGCCGGTAAGCTCGACCCGGGCGAGGACCCGCTCGATTGCGCCAAGCGCGAGCTGCATGAGGAGACGGGCTTTAAGGCCGGTCGCATTCGCTTCTTGACGTCGATTGTCACGACCTGCGGCTTCTGCGACGAGATCATTCACATCTACCTGGCCACCAAGCTCGAGTTCGACGCGCCCAACCCCGACGATGACGAGTTTGTCAACGTTGACCTGGTGCCGCTGCACGAGCTGATCGACGCCGTGCTCGACGGCAAGATCGAAGATGCCAAGACCGTCGTAGGCGCCTTGGCTTGCGATAGCGTCGCGCACCGCCTTGGGGGCACGGAGCTTTAACGAGTGGGGATAGCCCTGGGACAAGTACTACTGATTGCTTTGTCCCAGGGCCTTACGTTGCTGATATTTCTTTGAGGATCACATGCTGAAGAGGTTTCTTTCGTATTACGAGCCCCAGATGGGGCTTTTTGTTGCTGATACTGTTTGCGCTCTGGTGCTTGCTGCCATTGACCTTGCGTTTCCTATTATTCTGCGCAATTTGACCGGTGGGCTGTTTACCCAGGGTCAGGCTGCCATTATGCAGGCGCTCGGTATGATCGCGGTGGGCTTGGTGCTGATGTATGCCGTCCGCTGCGCCTGCCGCTACTTTGTGAGCTATTGGGGTCACGTGATGGGCGCGCGCATGGAGTCCAAGATGCGCGAGGACCTGTTCGACCAGTATGAGCGCTTTAGCTTTGCGTACTTCGACCGCAACAGCTCGGGCGACATGATGAGCCGCGTGGTCAACGACCTGTTCGATATCTGCGAGGCGGCGCATCACGTGCCCGAGTGGATCATCATCTGCGGCATCGAGATTATCGGCTCGTTTGTGATCCTCTTTACCATCGCCCCGGTGCTGGCGCTTGCCATGGCTGTGGTGACGGCAGCGTTTGCAGTCATCATGTTTTGGCAGAACATGCGCATGCGCGAGGTCTTTAGCGACAACCGCAAAAAAATTAGCGGCATCAATGCGCAGCTGCAGGATTCGCTGGCGGGTATGCGTGTGGTCAAGAGCTTTGCCAATGAGGAGACCGAACGCTTCAAGTTCCGCGCCTCCAACAATCGCTACCTTTCGTCCAAGGAGAACATGTATCACGCCATGGGCGTCTACACTGCGACGTATGGCCTGCTCTCGGGCGTGCTGTACGTAATCGTGGTGCTGCTAGGCGGTTGGCTGGTTGCCCAAGGCCAGCTGCAGGCGGTCGATATGGCGACCTTTGCACTCTATATTTCGCTGTTCTGCACGCCGCTTGAGACGCTCGTCAATTCGGCCGAAACGTATCAGAAGGCTATCGCCGGCTTTAAGCGTATGGACGAGGTGCTCTCGACCGCGCCGGATATCCAGGACAAGCCGGGCGCCACGGATCTGCAGGTGACTGCCGGCGCCGTGGAGTATCACGACGTGTGCTTTAACTACGAGGATGTTGAGCTGGGCGAGGGCGATGCCGATGAGCGTCCCGTTATCGACCATATGGACCTGTCCATCAAGCCCGGGCAGACCATCGCTTTGGTTGGCCCTTCGGGCGGTGGCAAGTCCACGACCTGTTCGCTGCTGCCGCGCTTTTATGACGTGGCTGCCGGATCCATTAGCATCGACGGTCAGGACGTGCGCGATGTGACGCAGCAGAGCCTGCGTCGCGCCATCGGCCTGGTGCAGCAGGATGTCTATCTGTTTGACGGTACGATTGGCGAGAACATCGCCTACGGCAAGCCGGGCGCTACGGCAGAAGAGATCGCCGAGGCCGCCCGTCGCGCCAACATCGATGCCTTTATCGAGTCGCTTCCGCAGGGCTACGACACCGTGGTGGGCGAGCGCGGCAGCCGTCTTTCGGGCGGACAGAAGCAGCGCGTTGCCATCGCGCGCGTGTTTCTCAAGAACCCCAAGATCCTGATTTTGGACGAGGCGACGAGTGCTTTGGATAACGAGAGCGAGGAGGCGGTGCAGGAGTCACTCGAAGAGCTGGCACGCGGCCGCACCACGATTATCATCGCCCATCGTCTCTCGACCATTAAGCACGCCGATGAGATTGCGACCGTTGAGCATGGTCGCGTTGTGGAGCGTGGCACGCACGAGGAGCTTCTCGCCCGTGGCGGCACCTATGCCCGTTACTATCGAATGCAGTTCGAAGGTGCGCGTGCGCACGAGCTCGACTGATTGATATGACAGGAAGTTTATGGCTGACAAGAACCCTTTGACTCCGGAAGAAGTGACGGAGTTATTCTCCGAAATCGATGCATCCGGCGTCTTGGATCCCACGCTCGCCAAAAAGCGTACCGAGCGCATGCGTGAGAAGGAGGCTGCGGCCAAGCGCGGTGACAAAGCGGCGCTAGCGCAGCTGCGCAGCGAGGACCGCGCGAGCCAGGCAAAACATATCGACCCGCTGTCCGAGGACGATCCTTCGGGCTCGCAGGTGAGCCATACCATTACGAAGACCGCGATGGCCGTGGTCATCGGTATTTTGGTGCTGATCGTGGGCATGCAGATTGGCTACGGCGTGATGCGTCGTCTGAACACTGCCAACCTGTCCGAGAGCGTTTCGGTCGATACCGTTTCGACGGCGCTGAAGGGCGGCCTTGAGTGGGGCAACGGCTTTACGCAGTTCCCGCTCGACTTTACCGTCGATGAAGCCGATGAGCGTACGGGCACGGTCGAGGTGACGGTGTTGGACACATCGTCTGCCAACGAGCTCGAGCTGCTGTCCAACGGGCAGATCCAGGCCGCGGCGCTTGCGACCAACGCGCTGCTCAACGATAAGATCGACCGCGTGGTGTATAACGTTCACGCCTATATCGACGAGGATAGCAACATTCAGCACGATTCCTTCTTTGGCATGTTCCCCGCGCGGGGCCACCAGAGCGCCATTTTGACGTTCGTGTGGACCAAGAGCTCATCCAACGCCACGAGTATCGACTGGAAGATGCGCATCGTGAGTATGGATGACACCATCGCCGAACGCATTCAGAAGCAGGTGAACTCGGTGTCGTCGTTGATTGAGGACCCGGTGGTGAGCCAGACCAAGATTGACGAGGAAAAGGCCGAACGTGACCTGGAGCATCGTCTGCATGGCCGCGAGATTTTCCGCGGTGGCAAGCCCGATCGCTCACCGTCCGATTTGCTGGAGCAGGACAAGAGAAAGTAAGACGCCATCATCCCGCGTGAGCCACAAGCCTCGCGGGATGATTTTTAATCCCCGTCCCAGAAAAATCATTATGCATAGAAAGTCATAATTATCATTTCGTAAACATTTCGATGAAATTAACGCCATGAGGCATGCTTGCGGTTACAATACCGCGAGGCCTAACTACACACCTTTAAGCCGGTCCTGTGAGACCGGGAAGGAGAATTATGGCGAACAACCATACCGCGGGCGCTGCCGCCCGCACCTTCGCGCCCAGCGAGCTTTGCCAGCGTATGCTGGCCAAAACCAGCAAGGGCATCTGCGGTCCCTGCATCCTGTATCTTGAGGATGGGACCATTTTTTATGGACGTGCATGCGGCGCCGGGGGCACCGCGACCGGCGAAGTCTGCTTCAACACCTCGCTCGAGGGCTACTTTGAGGTCATGACCGACCCGAGTTATGCCGGCCAAATCGTAACCATGACCTATCCGCAGATCGGCAACTACGGTATCGACGAGGCCGACGTCCAGTCGGCCTTCCCCGGCGACGCCGTGCGCCCTGCGAGCGCTCCGGCCATGCGCGGCATGATCGTTCGCGACATGTGCGCCACGCCTTCTAACTGGCGCTCGGCCGTTAGCGTGCCGGAGTATCTGCGCGCCCACGGCATCGTCGCTATCGAGGGCGTCGACACCCGCGCTCTTGTGCGCCACCTGCGCGACAATGGTTCCAAGATGGGCATTATCTCGACCGAGATCTTCGACATCGACGAGCTTGCCGAGCGTCTGGCCGCAGCGCCCACGCTGGTAGGCGAGAACCTGGTCAAGACCGTAAGTTGCCCCGCGCCTCACGAGTTTGCCGCCGTCGACCTGCCTGCTACGCATGACTTTGCGCTTTCGACTGCCGCTCCTGCCCGTCACAAAGTGGTCGCCTACGACTGCGGTGTGAAGCGCGGCATTCTGGAGGGGCTGGTCCGCGCCGGCTGCGACCTTACCGTCGTGCCGTGGGACACGCCCGCGAGTGAGGTGCTCGACATGAATCCCGACGGCGTCTTTTTGTCCAATGGCCCCGGCGACCCCGACGCCGTGGTGGAGACCTACGAGCAGGTGCAGCAGCTGATCGGCAAGGTGCCGGTCTTTGGTATTTGTCTTGGTCACCAGATGATCAGCCTGGCCTGCGGCGCCCAGATGGAAAAGCTTAAGTTCGGTCACCGCGGTGGCAACCAGCCGGTTATGAACCTGGTAAGCCGCCGTGTGGAGATCACCGCACAAAACCATGGCTTTGGCCTGCTGTTCCCCAGCTTGGGCAAGCTTGTCCCCGAGCTTTCCGGCGGCGAGACCGAGCATGCGGCCGATGGAGATCTGCGCGTCTGGGTGCGCCGCGGAATCGCGCCGGTCGTGATGAACGAGCGCTTTGGTCGCATTCGCCTGACACATGTGAACCTCAACGACGGCACCGCCGAGGGCATCCAGCTGCTCGACGCACCGTGCTTCTCGGTCCAGTACCACCCCGAGGCCTCGCCTGGCCCCACCGATGCCCACTATCTCTTTACCGCCTTTACGCGACTCATGGACGGCGAGGAGAACTACCTGGACATCGACACCGCGAAGGACCGCCTTGCCGGCTGGAACTTTGCTGAGTCCGAGACCGCTGAGACCGAGGAGAACTAATATGCCTAAACGTACTGACATCAAGCGCATCCTCGTCATTGGCTCGGGCCCCATTGTCATTGGCCAGGCCTGCGAGTTCGACTACTCCGGTGCCCAGGCCTGCAAGGTGCTCAAGGAGGATGGCTTTGAGGTCATCCTGGTTAACTCCAACCCGGCGACCATCATGACCGACCCAGGTCTTGCCGACCGCACCTATGTCGAGCCCATCACCGCCGAATTTATCGAGCGCGTAATCAAGAAAGAGCGCCCGGACGCGCTGTTGCCCACGCTGGGCGGCCAGACCGGTCTGAACGCCGCTGTCGAGCTGGCGAAAGACGGTACGCTCGACAAATACGGCGTCGAGATGATCGGCTGCGACCTGGCCGCTATCGAGCGCGGCGAGGACCGCAAGCTCTTTAACGAGGCCATGGCCGAGATTGGCCTGGAGGTCGCGCGCTCGGGCTATGCCTACAGCGTGGCCGACGCCGAGGCCATCGCCGAGCGCGTGGGCTATCCCTGCGTACTGCGCCCGAGCTTTACCCTCGGCGGCGCCGGTGGCGGCATCGCTCATACCCACGAGGAGCTCGTCTCCATCGTGAGCCAGGGCCTTGAGCTCTCGCCTGCCCATGAGGTGCTGGTTGAGGAGTCCATCGAGGGTTGGAAAGAGTACGAGATGGAGGTCATGCGTGACCACGCCGGCAACGGCATCATCGTGTGCTCTATCGAGAACCTCGACCCCATGGGCGTGCATACCGGCGACTCCATCACCGTGGCGCCGGCGCAGACGCTCTCCGACCTTGAGTATCAGCGCATGCGTGTCGCCTCGCTCGCCATCTTGGAGAAGATCGGCGTCGAGACCGGCGGCTCCAACGTGCAGTTTGCCGTGAACCCCAACACCGGCCGCCTGATCGTCATCGAGATGAACCCGCGCGTGAGCCGTTCGTCCGCGCTGGCCTCCAAGGCCACGGGTTTCCCCATCGCCAAGGCCGCCGCGCGCCTTGCCGTGGGCTACACGCTCGACGAGATCGTCAACGACATTACCAAGGCAACGCCTGCCTGCTATGAGCCCACGATTGACTACTGCGTGGTCAAGGTGCCGCGCTTTGCCTTCGAGAAGTTCAAGGGTACCGATCCCACGCTCACCACGCGCATGAAGGCCGTGGGCGAGATCATGGCGATCGGCCGCACCTTTGAGGAGGCCTTTGGCAAGGCCATGCGTTCGCTGGAGGATGGCCACCAGGGCATTTGCGCCGGTGGCAAAGAGGGTGCCGATAAGCTGAGCGACGATGAGCTTGCTCAGGCTGTGGCAACCCCGACCGAGCACCGCATCTTCTTTGTGGTCGAGGCCCTGCGCCGTGGCTGGGACATCGCTCGCATCCATGCCACCTGCGGCATCGACCCGTGGTACCTCAACCGCATCAACGACATGGTGCAGGTTCAGGAGAGCATCCGCGGCCTGCGTGTGGAGGATATCGACGCCGACGCGATGCGCCTGCTCAAGCAGTACGGCACGAGCGACGCCGAGATTGCCGCGCTGACCGGCTCGGACGAGCGCTTTGTGCGCGCCTATCGCAAGGGCCTGGGCGTGGTTCCCAGCATGAAGACGGTTGATACCTGCGCTGCGGAGTTCTCGAGCGCCACGGAGTACCACTACAAGACGTACGAGAACATCTACCGCACGAGCCCGGATGCCAAGAAGTGCGTGGCTCCCGACGAGACCACGCCGGCGGACAAGCCCAAGGCGATGATCCTGGGCGCCGGCCCCAACCGCATTGGCCAGGGTATCGAGTTCGATTACTGCTGTGTGCACGCGAGCTACGCGCTGGCGGCCCGCGGCTTTGAGACCATCATGGTCAACTGCAATCCCGAGACCGTCTCGACCGACTATGACACGTCCGACCGTCTGTACTTTGAGCCGCTCACCTACGAGGACGTCATGGACGTTATCGACGTTGAGCGCCCCGATGGCGTCGTGGTGACGCTCGGCGGCCAGACCCCGCTTAAGCTGGCGCGCATGCTCGAGGAGAGCGGCGTGAACATCATGGGCACCAAGCCCGATGCCATCGACTTTGCCGAGGACCGCGAGCGCTTCGCCGCTCTGCTCGACAAGCTGGGTATCATGTACCCGCCGGCGGGCCAGGCCACCTCGTTTGAGGAGGCCGAGGCCGTGGCCGCGCACATCGGCTACCCACTGCTGGTGCGTCCGAGCTACGTGCTGGGCGGCCGCGGCATGATGATCGCCTACGATGCCGAGCATCTGCGCGATTACATGGCCGAGGCCGCGCGCATTAGCCCCGACTACCCGGTGTACCTCGATCGCTTCCTGGAGGGTGCGATCGAGTCCGATGTCGACGCCCTGTGCGATGGCGAAGAGGTCTACATCGGCGGCATTCTGGAGCATATCGAGGAGGCCGGTATTCACTCCGGCGACTCTGCGACCTGCATTCCGCCGTTCAGCTTTAGCGAGAGCCTGCAGGCGAAGCTCCGCGAGACCACGCGCCGCATCGCGATGGCGCTGGGAGTCCGCGGCCTGGTTAACGTGCAGTACGCCATCAAGGGCGAGACCGTTTACGTGATCGAGGCCAACCCGCGCGCAAGCCGTACCGTCCCGTTTATCTCCAAGGCCACCGGTGTGCCGCTGGCCAAGTGCGCGGCGCGCATCATGGCGGGCGATTCCATCGCGAGCTTGGGCCTGCCGAGCGACGAGCGTCAGCTGGACTGGTTCTGCATGAAGGAGGCCGTCATGCCCTGGGGCCGTTTCCCGGGCGCCGACGTTATCCTGGGGCCCGAGATGAAGTCGACGGGCGAGGTCATGGGTATCGCCAAGAGCTACCCCGAGGCATACGCCAAGACGCAGCTGGCGATCGACTACAAGCTGCCCGACCCGAGCGCCGGCAAGGTGTTCATTAGCGTGTGCGACCGCGACAAGCGCCATATCCTTTCGGTCGCCCATATCCTGCGCTATCTGGGCTTTGACATCTGCTCTACCGAGGGTACGGCACGCGTGCTGCGCGGCGGCAACGTGACGTGCGAGGTCGTGGAGAAGATTAGCGGCCCGCACGACGGCGAGCGTCCCAACATCGGCGACCTCATCGCCGATGGCAAGATTGCGGTGATCATCAATACGCCGTACGGTCCGGGCTCGCGTGGCGATGGCTACCTGCTACGTACCGAGGCCGTGCGTCGCGGCGTGACCTGCGTGACCGCGATGTCTGCCGCCAACACGTACGTGAGCGCCATCGAGGCGGTGCGCGAGGACCAGCAGGGTCACGGCAGTGCCAACGACATGGGCATGGACGTCATCGCCCTGCAGGATCTGCCGCAGTACACGGTGTAGTGTGACCTGTCCGGCCGGGGCGGGAGGGGCCGAGATTTCCCCCTTTCGCTCCGGCTGCAAGCAGAGTCGCTCAGGAGGAAACTCGGCCCCTCTTGCCCCGACGCACTGTGTCTAGACGGATTGCACCTCCTGTTTTTAGAGATAAATACCATTTAGCGGTGATATTCAACCGTTCAAGATATTATGTAATGGCATATTACGTCATATGACGTAATATGCCATTAGCAGTCAAGGATGATTGTCTGTGTTCAAGTCGAGAAAGGGGCAAAATGATTAAACTGTGTCGCGTCGATAGCCGGTTAGTGCATGGGCAGACCGTGTTCTCTTGGTATCCAACGCTTGAAGCAAACGCTATTCTTGTGGTTTCAGATGAGTACGCCGCAAGCAAAGAGCGAATTCAAGCGCTGCGAATTGCAAAACCCGCTGATGCCAAATTGGTTGTCAAAAGTGTAGAAGATTCCATCGTGGCCCTTAACGGAAGCGCGGTGGATAAATACGAGCTAATTGTTGTTGCGGGAAATGTACATGACGCCTGTGAAGTTGCGCGTGCGTGTCCAAAAATAACGTCTGTGAATTTAGGCGGCGCTCGACCGTTGGGGGATAGCGTAAAGGAGCTTGGCCCTGCTGTGCGCCTTTCCCAATCCGATATTAATGAAATTAAGAAAGCCATGGCTGATGGAATCGAGTTCGAGGTAAGGCAGGTTGCTAGCGAGAAAAAACGCATCGTAACAAGTTTTGATTTGTAGGAAGAGGGAGAAATATGCTGCTTCAAGCTTTTCTGGTTGGTCTTGCCGCTGCGATAGGTCAATCGGATTATTTACTCGGTACTGCGATGGTCGAGCGGCCGATTGTCCTCGGAGCGATTGTCGGTATTTTTTTGGGTGATATTCCGACTGGCGTTATTGTTGGTTTCCAGCTCGAACTCGCGTTCATGGGGGTCTGGCAGGTTGGTGCTGCCGTGCCGCCCAACGTAATTGTTGGTTCAGTTTTGGGAACAGCCTTTGCGATTACTATGGGTGCGGGTCCCGAGACCGCTCTGACTATTGCTATGCCCACTGCGGTGCTTGCCGGCATGTTTGACAGCCTTATGTATAGCGTTGTTACGCCTCCTATGGCTGTCTGGGCTGATCGTGGCGCCGAAAAAGACGACCCCAAAACGATTGCAGCCGCTATGTGGACCAATGGAATTCTCTACATCATTGCGCTTGGCTTGATTTGCGGCGTGGCTTTTTACGTTGGAAATGATGCTGTTCAGGCACTGATTGACGCCATTCCTGATTGGCTTACGAATGGGCTTACGATCGCAACGGGTATTCTGCCCGCGCTTGGATTTGCGCAGCTTATGTCAATCCTGTCCACCAAGGAGCTGAGCTTCCTATTCTTTGGAGGCTTCTTGCTGAGTGCCTATCTAAACATTCCGACGATCGGTATCGTGGCGTTTTCGCTGATCCTGATTGGGATTCTCAATATGGCTCACATTTTTATGCCTGCCAGTGCGGCGGTCGCTAAGGAGGTTGACGATGACAACGAATTCTAATGATGTTCTTGAGCTCTCGCCGGAGTCAAATAAATCGACCGATAAGAGAATAACCAAGAAAGACTTAAAGGCGTTATTTTGGCGTAGCTTTCCACTCAACATCATGTGGAGCTTTGACCGACAAATGAACGTTGGTTTCTGCTACGACATGATTCCGGTAATCAAGCGGTTATACGATAAGCCTGAAGACCGGATCGAGGCATATAAGCGTCATCTTGAGTTCTACAATATTCAAGTTACGTTTAATCCTCTGGTCGCCGGCATTGTGGCCTCCATGGAGGAGGAGAACGCCAACAATCAGGACTTTGACACCGCCTCAATTAACGCCATGAAAGCATCGCTTATGGCTCCGCTTTCCGGTATTGGAGATTCACTGATTGCCAGTACGCTTCGCATGATTGCGACGGGCGTTGTGACAGGACTTTGCCTTTCGGGCAGTCTGCTCGGCCCAATCCTGTTCCTGCTTCTTTATAATGTCCCAACGATCCTGATCCGCTGGTTTGGGCTTCAGTATGGTTATTCGCTTGGCAGTGGCATGATTTCGAAGCTGAACGATTCTGATGTAATGCACAAAGTTACGTCCGGCCTGGCGATTGTGGGACTAATGGTAGTTGGTGGAATGGTGGCGACCACCGTTGCAGTTACCACTCCGCTCGCTCTTAACTTCGGCGACACCGCGTTTAAGTTGCAGGAAACGCTCGATGGGATATTCCCGGCTCTTTTGCCGCTCTGCGCGTTCGGGATCATGTGTCTTTGCAATAAGAAACAGGTCAAAATTATTTGGCAGATTGTGGGCATTCTCGCTGCGGGTATTGTGCTCGGCGTCCTGGGGATTTTGGGCTAGAGAAGGCGTCCATCTTTTGAGATGCTGAACTCGAAGGACGATGCGTCTGCTCGCCAAACGGTTTTTGAATAGTGGAGCGGCATTTCATCGCAGGCATATGTGACGTGCTCGACAACGCTCACGGGGGCTCCAACGATATAACCGAGAAGGTTTGCTTCTTGGAGCCCCGCTATTCCTGCGGTGATTTTGAGCTTCTCAATACCGGTTGCGATGCTGTAATGGTTGGCGATCAGGTCGAAAAGACTGGCATTGTCTGTGAGAAGCTCCAGTAGTCCGGGCAGAGTGCCCTGCGTTGCATAAACGGTGTCGATGGCGCAGGGGGCATTTTCGATATAAACCAAGCGCGCAACTCGTTGCACTACGGTTCCGTTGTCAATTTTGAGCTCCCGTGCAATGTGGGCATCAGCCTTGATCAAGCCTGTTTCCAGGATGGACTTGGTTGTTTTATCGCCGTATTGGGGGTCGGAGCTCAAATTGAAAATGGTGCTTGTTCCTCGTTTCAGGGTGAGCTTCGATGGGTTTACGAATGTTCCCTTGCCTCGCAGGCGGTAGAGCAAGTTTTGGTCAATGAGATTCTGTACGGCGCGTCTTACGGTGATCCTGCTTACTTTGTATTGCTTGCAAAGCTCGGTTTCGGTGGGAATCTGACTGCCGCCGGGGAGTTCGCCAGAAACTATTTTCTTGAGGATATCGTTTTCAACGGTCTGATAGAGAAGCTCTGGCTGAGTGAGCTCGTCTTTTGCTGCAGGCATGGTGGACCCCTTGGTCTTCAGTTTCTTTAGTACATAGATATACGACAACTGAGGACATCATAAGCCGTTATCTCAAAAGTTATGGAAATATCGATTTGGCGTTATCGCCGAGAGGGGATTTAAGATGGGCAGACAATACGACGAGGCGTTGATTGGCGCCATCTCCGGTCGCTCGTTTATAACCGAGAAGAGGGGGCTCGAGGTTCAAATTCGTCCGGTTCCTGATGATGAAAGAGAGCATGTGCTTGACCCACGAATTCTCGAGGTATCTCGCAAGAAGATGCGGAATGTTAGCATGTCTCCGAGCTGGACGAGCCTTATTGGAATGCGCCATCGCCCGGATAAGCCGACATACCGCCTACTCGATGGTGAGGTTCAGCGCGATGAGATCCTCATGGAGGCGGCCGATCGCTATATAGATTTATTCGTCTGGACGCCACCAAATCATAAGAAGGCAAGTCCAGCGCTTGTTTACCTGCATGGCGGCGCGTTTATGGCGGGGAATGTTCTGCAATTTGAACATCAGCTCGAGTTCATCGCCGAAAAGTCTGGTGCAGTGGTGGTTTATCCAGAATACCGTTTGGCGCCGGAGACGGCATTTCCCGGGCAGATCGAGGATTGCGTTCTTGCTCTTGATTATGTGTGCGAGCATGCCGGGGATCTCGGAATCAATCCTCATAAAATAATGGTCGCCGGCGACTCCGCAGGAGGAAGCCTTACTAATGCGTGTGTTCAGCTCAGGGGTGCTGGAGCTGTAGCCCATGCCTTCGAAATCTATCCTGAAGTCGACCTTGCGGGCGAACAGGGCGAGGGATATGAGGATTTTCCTGCGATAGCCGATCAAGAGGACGTTGCGCGTTTTCGCATCGACCATCTTCGCGATTCGGACGGCCCGATGGTCGAACTTTGTGCACACGGAAAAATGTCTCCTCATGACCCGTTGATTTCTGCGCTAATGCTTGAGGACTGCACTGATTTCCCCCCGGTGACTATCGTGACATCCGAATACGATCCGCTTCGTATCCCCGATGAAAAATGGGCTACAAAATTACGGTCTTCAGGAATCGATGTCGAGGTCATCGAATATGCCGGATGTGACCATGGTTTCTTCGATCATTTTGGCGTGTACCCGCAATCGGAAGACGTGTGTTTGTTGATGGCTGAGAAGCTTAAAGAAATGGCTGCACAATAACGTCTCTCGGCGATAAGGGACTGAAGTCGCCTGTGTTTCTGCATTCGTGGTTCTCAGTCTGATTAAAAATGAGGCTTGCTCCTTGCCCGAGTGGGTGGGGAGCAGTTTGTTTTTTGTAGCGATGCGAGGCGAGTGCCGCGCACTTTAGATCGCCATTTTGCTTCGCTGTATACCACTTGACGTAATAAAAGAGGCAAGGGCGGTGCGAGGGCCAACAGTCATTCTAAGCTCGGATTCGTATTCTAAAAAGGTTGTTTCGGTTGCGCGGTACAATATAGCAAAAAAGAATGATAAAATGAATTCGAAAAAGAATTCATTTTTAGGAGGTATGTATGCCTGCTTTGCAGATGCTCGACAACCTTGTTCCAATTAGCGATTTCAGCCACGGTAAGGGCTCGGCTGCATTTTCGAAGGTTGGGGACGACAATCCTGTTGTGGTTCTCAAACACAACAAGCCAGCGTTTGTGATTGTTACACCCGATGAATATAGGGAAGCGAAGCAAGCGGAGGAGGACCTCACCTTGTTAACGTTGGCGCTTAAGAGAATGGCTGTGGCAAGTGACGATGCTCTTGTTTCCCTGTCTGATGTTATGGAAGAGCTGGGTGTGAGCCAGGACGAACTCGATCAGATGGATGAGGTCGAGTTTGAATGAGTGGGTACGAAGTCGCTTTCTACCCGGATGCTCTCAAGGATATTAAGCGTCTGGACGGCTCCCAACGAAAGATCGTCCTTAAGGCTATAGAAAAAATCAGAACGAACCCATTGCCGCAGAACGAAGGTGGATTCGGCAAGCCTCTTGGAAACAAGGCAGGTACGGATTTGACTGGCTTTATGAAGATCAAGCTCAGGGGAAGTGGCATTCGAATCGTGTACCGCCTCATCAGAATTAAAGAAAAGATGGCCATCGTAGTGGTAGGCGCTCGCGAAGACATGGAAGTCTACCGAACTGCTCAGAGACGAGAACTCGATTTCGAGAAATGGGCGGAAGAGAATATCTAGCTTTAACGATGAACGACGAGTGAGCGTTGGTGGGGCCCTGACGAATTAGATTCGTCAGGGTTTTTCGCTGAACCAATTGCCTTCAGCCTCCGTTGACCTTTCCTTCCAATTCATCAGCCAACGTACGTCATGGCAATATCCGGTAGGTCGCAGGGCGCTTCGCGGGCGGGCCAGGCTTTATCTGAACGACTTTGCGAAGCAACCGGAGCGAAGAT
>DBGFJU010000111.1:0-28751 GCA_048529485.1 Collinsella aerofaciens
GCTTGCCGGCGTTGTAGAGGTCGACTATCTGCCTCTTGAACTCGTCGGTGAAATGCCTCGGGTGCCTGGGGTCCCTCATATACGGCCCTCCCGTCTCCTGCGCCCCTCCCGGAACTGTCCACATCAGTGTAGCCAATCCACGCGCAGGTTCTCGCGCGCGGTGAGGTTGGGGTAGAGCGGCGCCTCCTCGATGAGGCTGCCGACTGCGTAGAGGTCCTCGCGGCGCCAGGCGTGCCCGGCAAAGAGGATCTCCCCGGCCGTCGGCCGCAGCATCCCGCAGATCATCTTGAGCGTTGTCGACTTGCCGGCGCCGTTGGGGCCGAGCAGCCCGTACACCTCGCCCTCGCGGATATGAAGGCTCACGTCGGCCACGGCATCCTGCTCCTGGTCGCCGCGGCCGAAGCGCTTGGTGAGCCCGCGCGTCTCGAGCATGTAACCCATGGGTTCGTCCTTTCTCTTCCGGGCGCGCGGGCCGAGTCGCCGTGCCCGCGCGCCTTGCCTTTCGGGTTCACCATCCATGGTGGGGCGCGTTTCTAACGAAGCCGTAACGGCCGTTGGACTCTTTTGGCGCCAGCCCTTCTCGACCCGCACGCCTCTCATGGTATTTTTCGTGATAATAAGGACGGAGGTGCCCGTGGCACGCAATAAGTACCCGGAGGAGGCGGTCGAGAAGATCAGGGGTGACGGCCCAGCGAGTGTTATTTTGCGAGCTAGGCGCATCGAAAGCGACCTTTCGTGGTATAAACTACTTGCCGGAAGCCGCGGCTTTCAGAGTACGGCTTACGTGTACGTTTAACCTCCGTGGGCGACGGGGTGCCGAAAGGCGTAGAATATCGCCCACCTGTAGGGGCCTGCAGCGATGCGGGCCCCGCTTCGTATGAAGGGGGCGCAACCGATGAAGATCGTATCCATCTCCCAGGACTTCTTCGACCTCGTCGATGGCGACCGTGAGCTCATGCTTAAGCACAATCGTCCCTGCATCGTGGTGGTGAAGCTGCGTTTCCGCGGGAAGCGCAGGGACTTTGCCGTGCCGCTGCGTTCCAACATCGCCCCTAACGTGCCCAAAGACCAGTACTTTGCGTTGCCACCCCGCCCCACGACGCGCCCCGGCTGCCGCCACGGCATCCACTACATCAAGATGTTTCCCATAACCAAGTCCTACCAGCGCCGCTTCAGGACCGAGGGCTCGGCCTACTACGAGACGCTCCAGCGCATCATCGACGGCAACACCAAGCGCATTGTCTCCGAGTGCCAGGCATACCTCGACCGCTACGAGCGCGAGGGAAGGCCTCGCTTTGCCGTCGACATCGACCGCATCGTGGGGCTGCTGGAAGGCGAGAAGTAGGGCACCTCGGCTCAGTCTCGAGCCATGCGGAGTCGCTCCGCATTTTTGAACGCCGCGTGTGCGTCCCAAATACTTGAGAAACAAGCTGTGAAGTGCGGTGGCGCGCCCGTGCATAGCCGTCACCATCAGCGTCTACGCGGCGTCGGCTTCAAGTGGAACTGACGCCGCTGCTGTATATGGTTTGCCTTGCTGCGAATGGCGATCAATGCCCGCGATGCTTCTGCTTGCGCTTCAGTTTCCTCTGCTCGTAGCGCGCATCAGCCTCTTCCACGTGGCGTCGGCTTCTTGCATGAGCTGACTCCTGCTTCATCGCTTCTTTCTGTGCCGCGAGCGCCTGCTGCGCCTTGGTGCTCATCGCCGGCTGCTTAAGTGCTTTCGCCGCCTCGCGAGCGCGTCGCTTGGGGTTCTTTGCGGGCTTGCTCGCCTCGGTCGAATCGTGATCGAAGAACGAGAGCTTCGCCCATTTGTTGACGACGAATCGCAGGATCTCCTCAGTGGACGGTTCTGCGCCGAAGACGATGCGGGCGACGCCGTATCTGCCGTCCTCGACATGCTCCGCCAGCCCGACCCAAAATTGGCCGTCGTGATATGACGATGAGCAGCAAGTCGCTGATAACCGCCCTGCGAAGCTAGTTGCCTTGTTCGCAGTCGGGCCGCAGGCCGCACCTACGCTCGAGCTCTGCCATGAGGGCATCGTTGTCGGTCACCGAGACGATGGCGTCGCCGTCGTAGGGCGCCTTGATATAGACGCGGTCGAGCGAGTTGGCCGTCCCCGCCCAGAGCGTCCTGGTGCGCCGGACGCCCCGCACGTGGGCGTAGGGTATCACCGAACGCATCCCAGCGTACACGACGACGAGGCGGTCGCCGTAGAGCTCGAGGCGGTTGCTGCGGACGGGAAGGGCGGCCAGGGCCACGAGGGCCGGGACGGGCAGCAGCGCGAGCCAGCCCCATAGGAGCGCGGGACTCGAGCTCAGGAAACACGCGATACACGCCGCGGATAAACCGCCCGCCACAATCACCATGGCCGCTATGAACCACGGGTCTGTCCTGCCGGGAAGCACCCGCTCCGGCCGCTCGCTCCTCTCACCCATTACGGCCTCCCTCCCGACGCCCTCCCTGGCGGAGCGTGGGGCCGGAGAGTGCCTTGAACCCGTCGCCGACCATCTCGCTCCCCGTTCCGTGGGCCATCTGTAGTGGTGTGTACCCCCGACTTTTCGACGGATGTCGTACTATTAGACTTTTTTCGAACTTTTTTAAGACGTGCACGGCAAGATCGAGCAGATTGTTCGCGCGAGAGGCTCCCCGCCGCCGCGCCCGGTCTCGGGTTCGATGCATCGACGTCCGTCTCAGGTGGTGTCTCCGCTGCGCGGCATTGCAGGGGGCAAAGTCGAGATGCCATGGGGCGCGCCGAGGCTTTGCCCGCGGGGCGAAGATTCTAGGGGTCCGACGTGGCCCGGAGGGGAGACGGACATGTAAGCGCTTATGACCGAGGAGCTGGCCGAGTGCCTGCCGCCGCTGTACGCGACCGAGGGAGGGACGCTCGCCCTCGACCTCGCAAGCCCGGAAGGCGAGGGCTACCTTGACCTTTGGTGCTTGCTCACCATCAACCTCTCGGGCGGCCCCTTCGCCTCCACGTGGCGCATTCACGCTTGTGCCCGGCATCATGGACATGGGCGTCGCTAAGTCGCCCACTGTGGCGCAAACCCCTGTCGGCTCAACGTTCGACGAGATAAACCGCATGTTCTCAAAGCTCGGCTTTATCGATTACAATTCACGCCTCGCGCAAGGGCCGTTCTACTCCCCAAACCTAATTTGCCTGTCGCACGTCTCGAGGCGACGGGGCGGCGCCTTCTCGCGTGAGTCGATTCCCGTTTTACTGATGCGTCCCAACATGCCCTTATGCATGTTGGGACGCCGCTTTCGAAACTTCAAAACCATTCGATTTCCGAAACTGAGTGGGAATAAGTTATCGGTACGCTTTTTTATAAAATGTAAAAAAGCACCCCCATAACTGATGAAATGGACGCTGAGAAAAAGGGGTGCATCTTGCGTATATACCGACGTGAAGATCTACCTCTATCTTGCATCGCGCGGGTACGAGCTTTCTGTGGGCCGTATTGGGAAGCTCGAGTGTGACTTCATCGCTCGTAGGCGCAATGCTTACGCCTACATCCAGGTCTCTATGTCGATTGCCGACGGAGGCGTCGAGGAGCGCGAGTACAGGCCGTTCGGCCACATCAAGGATGGGTATCCGCGCTACTTGTTCACGCTTGATCCTCTATTGCAGGAGAGGGATGGCGTCAGGCACCTTAACATGGCGTCGTTTATGCAAGATGGCGGTGATCTTATTTGAGTGGTGGCCAGATCCCTTTGCTCCCAAGTGCGCAAACAGCGCGGGTATCAAATGAGGATCACTGCCTCACGTGGAATCGACGGATTGAGAACTTGTTTTGATGTTGACAGGCTTTTGGCCAGTGGCTCCTATTGTCGAGTGGGAATAGCGGAAATAACGGCCTCCGGACCTTTGGTTCGGAGGTTTTCTTTTTCGTTCTGTTCGGAAAGAGCTCCTTGCCGGAGCCCCATGGATAGCGAACGGCTTTATCGAGCGTGGGCGTTCTCGTAGGCATCTTTGATTTCTTCCGGCAAATCGTCGGGAATCAGTGCCTTCAGCCTTTCCTCGCTGCCGTCTTGAATCGCCTGCTCGTAGTACCAGCATTTGAACTTCAGCATGTCCAGCGCACGGTTCATGTTCGCGATCTCCGACTCCATGTGGGCCTTTCGCTCCTCAAACATGGCCTTGCGCTGGGGATATGTTGATGGGCCTTCCGCGCACCATTCCATGAACAGCCGGATGTCCTTGATTTCCATCCCCGCCTTCTTTAGGCATTCGATGACTCGAAGTGCCTCGAGTTCCGTATCGCCAAATCGGCGAATGCCGGACGCCCGCTCCAATCCCGGGAACAATCCCTGCTTGTCGTAATATCGCAGCGTGGAGGCGGGCAAGCCGAACATCTCCGCCACCTGTCCGATTGTGTACATAGTTCCTCCGGATAAATTTTGAGTTTATTCCTTGACCTAAAGTCAGGTTTAGGTATTACCCTCATTCTCGTCAATATAAATTGGGAGCGCAAGGGATGTTCCGTAATGGGCAAAACGGTTTTCGCCGGCGGCGTGAACGGGGTGTGCGATATCGCCGGGCATCCCGCTCTGGAGCAGGCGCAACGAATGGGCATGGAAATCTAGGCGCGGCTTAGCTGCGCGGAAGCAGCTTGTACTCAAAACCATCGACAGGAGGAATCAAGCATGAAGATTAAGCAGACAGCGGGCAGGGATGCCCTGGGGGACTTCGCCCCCAAATTCGCACAGCTCAACGACGATGTGCTGTTCGGCGAGGTGTGGAGCCGAGAGGGCGAGCTCTCCCTGCGGGACCGTAGCATCGTGACGGTGGTGGCCCTGATGGCGCAGGGCCTGACGGACGCTTCGTTCCAATACCATCTGATGTCCGCAAAGAACAACGGGGTGACCAGGGCTGAGATAGCGGAAATCCTTACGCATGCGGCGTTTTACGCGGGATGGCCCAAGGCGTGGGCGGCCTTTCGCATGGCGAAGGAGGTCTGGGCGGACGAAGATGACGGCGCCGACGCAAAGGCCCGACACCAAAACGAGATGGCCTTTCCCATCGGTGCCCCCAACGACGCATTTGCGAAGTACTTTATCGGGCAAAGCTACCTCGTGCCCCTTTCCACCGAGCAGGTCGGCATTTACAACGTTACGTTCGAGCCCGGCTGCCGCAACAACTGGCACATCCATCACGCCAAAAGCGGTGGCGGACAGATCCTCGTCTGCGTGGCTGGTCGAGGGTTTTATCAGGAATGGGGCAAACCGGCACAGGAGCTGCGCCCTGGCGATGTAGTAAATATTCCCGCGGGCGTAAAGCATTGGCACGGAGCCGCGCCCGACAGCTGGTTCTCCCATCTCGCGCTGGAGGTTCCGGGTGAGGAGACCTCCAACGAGTGGTTGGAGCCCGTGGACGACGAGGAATACCTTACAGCGACTGACAAGAAGGCTTAAACTTTGACACCCGAATCAGAGCCATCGCTTCTATGGGCGTGATGTCCGGGCTGATGAAAGCGCAAAAGCCTCGCCACGTTACTCGTTACCTGTCCGCGCCGCCGAGAGCAGGGCACCCAAGTCTGCCTGGATCGCCTCTGCCTTGCTTCCAAGCTGCAGCGGAGCCGAATCGCCCGAGATGTTTACGCTTAACAGATGCGCATCCGGCAGCTTTGCGGTCATGCTCCAGAACGGGAGCGTGATGATGCCGGGGGTCATCTCGCCCACGCCGAGCTCCAGCAACAGCACGCGGCTACTACTGCGCTCGCGCACGAAGTGCTCATATCGTTCGAGGCCCTCGCGCCATGCCGTGCCCTGCAAAAACGTATCGTCGCGCACCCACGGCACAAGCTGTCAACCGCAGTGCGGGCATCGGGGGACATCCTCACTGCGGATCTCGAACCCCGCCATGCCTGCGAGCATGCGCTCGACGTAGGGACTCGCATCGAAGATCTCGTCGCAGCATGGCTGCTTGCACTGAAGGTGCGCGAAGCTTCCCTGATAGTTGCAGGTCCTCTCGGCGGGGAAGGCCTTTTCGGCCTGGGCGTCCACATTGGTGCTCAGGATGAAGTAATCCTTATGGCCGATGAGGGATCGCAGGTCGAGATAGGGCTGCGAGGCCGGCTCGCGCAGCATGAAATCGATGTATCGCGCGTAGTAGGCCCATTGCTGCTCGAGGCTGGGGTAGAGGTGGTAGAAGCCGTCGAAAAGGCTCTTGAAGCCAAAGGCTTGCTGCCAGTCTGCCATTCCGGCGCGCGCCATGCCCACGTGGTTGTAATGGTTGAACCCGGCGGCGCTCGACATGCCCGAGCCGATGCCGACGATGATGGCGTCGGCATCGTCGACGAGGCTTCGAAGTCTCATCGCTTCTCTTTCTAGAGGCGGCATCGGGTGATCTCCTCGAAAGCCGGGGCCATATCGCCGTCAACGAGAATTGTCTTGCACAAAGCGTCGGGTGCCAGGGCCTGGCTGTAGTTGAACACGATGTAGGTTGCGTGCTCGCAGGCGTTGGCGATCTGAGCGAGCATGCACTTTATGACGCCGTTGCACAGCCCCACACCAAGTTCGAGGACGGCAACCTTGTGGTTGCGATGGGCTTGCACAAGGCGCTCGAGCTCCTCGAGCTGGGCCATGGCGAGGGCGTCTGGATGGGCGAGACGCCGCTCGTCGATTGACGTGCGCGTGCTTCCCTCCGTCTCGAGTACGCGGTTCTCGTTGAACCCTGCACGTGCGAAGTGCCCGTCAATATTGCACGTGATCACGAAGGTGCCGGCGTGCTCCGTAAGATGCCGCAGCTCATTCATGAGCGGGCTGGGCTCATACTCGACATACTCCTTTTGATGGAATCGAACGGCCCATCGGCGTCGCACGTTTGCATCCGGAGAGGTGAGCCCCTGCAGTATGCAGCCGATGCCATCAGCCTGGGCGAGGTCTCCGTACGCTTCTTGGAAATGAGCATCGGCGTAGAAGAGGTTGAGCCCCTCTGCCATGTCGAGCCCGTTGCTGGCGCCGATGATGATAAGATCCGCCTCGGCAAGTGCCTGGCCGATACGAACCGCTTTTACCGTTTCCATGCGCTACCTACCCAGCGTCTTGCGCACGTCGGCGAGCACGTCGGCGATATCGGCACGAACGGCGAGCCCCCGATCCTCGATTGCACGGGGGAGAAACTGCGTCCTGTTGTTCACGGCGATGTAGCCAGCCTGCGGCAACTGCGCCGTGAGGGCCCAGAACGGCTCCTGGATAAACGCAGGCGTCATGCGGCCCACGCCCAGCTCGAGGAAAAGGATCCTCTGCCGCGCGTGCGCGTCGAGCCAGTCGGACACCTTGCGGTACTGCTCCTCGTAGAGCTCGCCCTGCAGGAAGTTGCCGTAGCAGCGAACCCAAGGGAACGCCTCTGCCCCGCAGTGCGGGCAGCGTGGCACGAATTCTGTCGGAACCTCAAGGCCGTCTCCCATGGCCTCTACCATGCGGGAGACCGGCTCGACCGCGTCCCACACCTCGCCGGTGCAACAGTGGGAGCACTGGAAGAAGCGGTGATCGCCTTGGATCTCTGCTACCTTCTCCCAAGGGTAGATTTTCATGAACTGCGTGTCCTGGTTGGTGGTGAGAACGAAGAAGTCTTTCTCGGTAAGAATGGCGTCGAGATCTTTGTAGGGCTCGCGCAGCGGGGCGTTGAGCGTGGTGTCGAGGAAGGCGGCAAGGTAGCCCCAGCGCGACTCGGCGGTGGGCCAGCGGTAGGACGACCCTTCAAAAGCGCCCCTGAAACCGTAGCGCTCGGCGAATTTGCCGAAATGCCTGCGATAGGTCGCGTTGTCTTCGTAGTAGAAGTCGCCGCCGCCCGCCGCGGAGAACCCAGAGGCCCCGCCTACAAGCACGCAATCGGCTTCATCGATCATGCGGGCAAACGTTTCGATTTGCTGGTCGTAGCGCTCGGGCTCGCGGGCACTCAGTTCATAGGGCGTGCCGCCGGTGCGGTAGGCGGCCTGATGGGAAAACGATTGGTTGGTGAGTTCGATAACGAGCCGCTCGTATAGAGTCACTTGATACTCTCTTTCAACTACAATGAACAGGTGTCTATAAAAAGTATCAGTGTTGATTTGCGTCAGAGCAATGAACAGTTTCGAGCTGCTGTCGATAAACGAGCGGCTTCTGGATATTGTTGAGCGCTGCAATTGGAGGGGCCATGGAATCGGGGAAGATCGATCGTCGCCGACGCTATACGCTTTCGGTCATACGGGAGGCGTTCTTTGCGCTGCTGGCCGAGGTCGGCTTCGCGAAGATGACGGTGGCGGATATTTGCCGCTGTGCCGATATCAACCGCGGCACGTTCTATTTGCACTACGAGGACAAGTTCGCGCTGCTTGATGCACTTATCGACGAGGCCCTGGCGGCGGCGCCCCCGCTTGAGGGAACGGAGGCGGAGGCTCTCTGCCAGCGCCCGCCGGCAAACGATGACTATTATCTGCTCTACTCGGATGACGATGCATACGCCCGGGTGGCACAGCGCGTCGTCGAGCGCGGCGCTGAGCAGATGGTTCCCTCGATCATGGAGGAGACCGGGCTCTCGCGCGAGGACGCCTATCTGCTCTTCGTTCACAACGTCCAGGGAAATCTCGCGGTCAACCGCCTGCTCGGTTGGAGGCGAGGGCCCGAGTTCGCCCACGCCCAGGAGCTGCTCAGCGCCTATTCCGAAGGGGGCATGCGGGCGGTATCGGCCCCTTGCACACCGATCGCGAATTAGAACATGATAGCGTCGTCGGCCGTGAAGGCATCAAGGGATCCCTGCTTGACCTGAATGCAGACGTATGTGATGCCCGAGTCGGATGCGGCGCGGAACTGACGGTGTGCGGCGGGGGAAATGCGCAGCCAGTCGCCGGCTGCAAGCTCGATTTCCTCACCGTCGATTGTGACCGAGCCGGCGCCTTCGAGCACGCCATAGATTTCCTCGTTTTCCTTGTGTGCATGGACGAACGGAACGCCAGCGCCGGCGGGAAGATTGTTGACACTCACCTCTGCCCCGGTAAGCCCGAGCACTTCGTGCAGCTCGACACGGCTCTCATTACCGATGTGGGTCCTTGCATAATTAGCCATAATGGTTCCTCTCTTGGGGTTGATGTACCTTGCAGGCATCTCCTGCGTGAGTTATATTTAACGCGAAGGCGAATGCAAATACGAGTACGCACATATTTGTAACTGCGTACTTTTTTGTGAAACCGGTATGGTCAAGGAGGTTGGGTCTCCCGTGATGGCGAAAGAGGAGCTTCCGGAGTGTCCGGTCGCAACGGCGGTAACGCTCATTGGCGGCAAGTGGAAGCTGCTCATTATCCGTAACTTGCGCGTACGCCCCTGGCGTTTCAACGAGTTGCGCCGCAGCCTTGAGGGGATCTCTCAGAAGGTGCTTACCGACAGCCTGCGGCAGATGGAGGATGATGGGCTGGTCTTTCGCCATGACTATGGCGAGAATCCTCCCCGCGTTGAGTATGGCCTTACCGAGCTCGGCCGCCAGATGATGCCCATCATGGACTCGCTCGCAGACTTCGGCGCTTATTACAAGACGGTCGTTTCGTAGCGGACGCTCTGCTTAGGGGGCGGAAAACCGCTACAAGGGTGCTAACGAAGACCTGTCCCGAATCAACGTGCGCCTGCGGCATGAAAGAGGGGAATCCTATGAATATCGTTGTATTGAGTGGTAGCCCGCGCAAGGGCGCCAATACCGACACCATGGTTGAGGCGTTTGCCGAGACCGCGCGTGAGGGCGGCAATACGGTCGAGGTCGTCCGTGTTGCCAGCAAGAAAATCGCTGGTTGCCTGGGGTGTCAGTATTGCTTCGCCCATGAGGGCACTTGCGTGCAGAAGGATGACATGGCCGACGTGATCGAGTCGCTGAAAGGCGCCGATATGGTTGTCTTCGCTTCGCCTATCTACTGGTTTGATATCACTGCGCAGGAGAAGGCCGCCATCGACCGCCTGTACGCCTTCGGTGCCACGGGCTTCCCGTTCACCAAGACGGCCCTTTTGCTCGACAGCCACAGCGAGGGCGTCTATGACGCGGCGATCGCTATGTACAAGTCCACATGCGCGTACTGCAAGTGGGAGGACCAGGGCATTGTCACCATCAGCGGTATGACCGAGCGCGACAGCATGGCATCGTCGCCCAAGTTAGAAGAGGTGCGAGAGCTCGCTCGCAAGCTCTCTTAAGGCAAGAAGAACGCATGGCAATCGGTGTTGGTGGAAATGCTTGCTGTCCTTACCAAGAGGATTACTGATTGCCATGCGTTGATGTCCTTGTGGACAATCTCCGCGTGCTAGGAGACTTTCTCGCTCAGGAACTCCCTGAATGCGGGGATGTCAAAGCCAACGAGACCACGCCCACGTTCCCCGATGACGCCGTCCTCGAGAAGGCGGCGTTTGTATTGGCTTGCGTAGTTGCTGGCGACGCCCATGCGTTTGGCTATCTCCGAGACCCTGCTGGGGCCAGAATCGGGCAGCATCGCGAGTAAAAACTCAATGTCTTTATCGGAAAGCTCTCGATAGGTCGTTTCGAGAATGCGATCACGCAGCTCCATGCGTGCGAGTAGGGAACCCTGCTGGACATCGGATGCACTGATTTGGGGCGAGTTCTCCGAAACATCCCAAGTGCGATATCCGACGAGCTGCATCATGTAGGGGAATCCGTCGACGGCCTTCACAGCATTCTCGAGCGCTTCTGGTGTGATTGAACGTCCTCCGGCCTCAACGGTTTTGCGAAACGCGTTTGCAATTTCAACGTCAGTGATTCGTCCTAACTGATGATATTGGGAACGCCTGAGGAACGAGACGGAATCGTTACGCAGCAACGCCGATACTTTGTAGGGCAGTCCTGCCATGAGTAGGGCAACTTTTTTACCTTCGCGTACAAAGTGCTGGTAAACAGAGGCAAATTGAAGCATTTCTTCGAGATCGACGGTGACTTCATCGATGGTAATGAGAAGTCCGATGTCATGTTTTTCGAGTTGCTTAAAGATGCCATTCATGCGTGTGCGCCAGTTGCCCTGGACCTCTTGAGCATATGTCCAATCGATGCCCACTGGACCAATTTGAACGCCGTTTATGCGCGCATGAGGCTGTGAGAGGTAGCTATCTGCGGCTTCTTTGGTTCGCTCGATAATATCTTCGAGCATGCCTGGCATGGCGGAGACATTTGCTGCGATCCAACCGTGTTCAAGCGCCGTTTCTGAAAGGAGCGAGAGAAGCGCCGTCTTGCCCGTTCCCCTTGCGCCCGTAAAAATGGTCGACAGGTTGGGATCTCCCGGGCCGTTGATAAAGCCACGGTTGATGTCACGCAGAATATGCTCGCGACCCGCTAGAAAGGGAGGGACGCTTCCGAACGTCGGGGTAAAGGGGTTCTTGCTGTACTCCATGGTGACTCCTTTGCAAGTTTTGCTAATTTTTGCAAGTTTTGCTAACAGCTGACCAAAGGGCATCGAAGCAGTGACGCTGACATTTTTTACGCAGAAAAATAAGCAGAAATCAATTTATCTGCGTTAAAAAATAGTTGAGAAGAAAAACGACGAGTCCCGGGCGCAATGCCGTTGCGTTCCGGGCCTCGTCGCTTTGAGAAGTATCTAACGGTCTCGTTGCCGTGGCACCTAGTCAAACAGGCTCGGCATGTCGTTTTCCTTCATGAGGGCACCGGCAGAAGGCAGGCTCTGTGCGGCGAACTTCTCGGCCGAGACGCCGGCGCCAAGAATCTCCTCGGTTGTGCCGACGGTGGTGACCGAGCGGCCCTTCTTGGCCGTAAAGGCTTGGACGCCCTGCGTGTTGGTTGTCGTCTTGGTCTTGAGTAGCGACGTGTTGAAGTTCATCAAGCGATAGTCGCTCGAGACCAGCGCGATGTCGCGATCTTCCTTGAGCACCTGTGCATACAGCAGTTTGCTGCCGCCGTAGATGGCGTTCTTGAGGCGCTTGCGGTTGGTCTTGGTGACGTATCCAGAAAGCGCGACGCGCACCACGCGGCCGTTCTCAAAGACGAACAGCACGTCGGCCTTGTAGTCCTCGGGGTCGATGACCCAGATGACGCTCTCGTCGGGTTCCATCTCGAGGTCGGCGGGCAGATACGAGCCCAGCTGGGCCGACTTGGTGTCCTCAAACGCCGCAACCTTGCACTTGTATACCTGGCTCTTGTTGGTAAAGACCAGCAGCTCGTGGGTGTTGGAGGACGGAAACTCGATAAAGGGTTTGTCGCCGTCTTTGTACTTGAGCGTAGTGGCCTTCTTGAGCACGCGGTCCGTCATCTTCTTAAGGTAGCCATCGCGCGAAAGCATGATGGTAACCGGGTACTCCTCGACCTCGGGCTCCAAGCTTACCTCGATAACCTCGTGGGGCTCGATCCTGCCCGTGCGGCGCGGCATCACGTACTTCTTGTTGACCGCGGCCAGCTCGTCGCTGATGACCTTCTTGATGTTCTCCTCGCTGGAGAGGATCTCCTCAAGCTCGGCAATCTCGCCCTCAAGCTTTGCAATGTCCTTGGTGCGGTTGAGGATGTACTCCTCGTTGATGTTGCGGAGCTTGAGCTCGGCAACAAACTCGGCCTGGGTCTCGTCGATGTCGAAGCCGCGCATAAGGTTGGGCACGACCTCGGCCTCGAGCTTGGTGCCACGGATGATGGCGATCGCCTTGTCGATGTCGAGCAGGATCGCCTCGAGGCCGTGCAGCAGGTGCAGGCGCTCGGACTTTTTTCCCAGGTCAAAGTTAATGCGGCGACGCGTGGACTCAATACGCCACTTGACCCACTCGTGCAGGATCTGACGCACGCCCATAACGCGAGGGTAACCATCGACCAACACGTTGAAGTTGCACGAGAACGAATCCTGCAGCGTGGTCAAGCGATAGAGCTTGGCCATGAGCTTGTCGGGGTCGACGCCGCGCTTAAGGTCGATGGCGATGCGCAAGCCCGAGAGGTCGGTTTCGTCGCGGATGTCGGCGATCTCCTTGACCTTGCCCTCCTTGGAGAGCTTGACGATGCGCTCGATGATGACATCGGTCTTGGTGGTGTAGGGAATCTCGTAGACCTCGATGATGCGCTCTTCGGGAATCCAGCGCCAGCGGGAGCGGATCTGGAAGCTGCCAAGGCCGGTCTCGATAATCTTTTCCATCTCCTCGCGGCGGTAGATGATCTCGCCGCCGGTCGAGAAGTCGGGCATGGGCATGTATTCGAGCAGGTCGCAGTCGGGGTCCTGCAGGTAGTGCATTGTGGCAGTGCAGACCTCGTTGAGGTTGAAGCCGCAGATGTCGGACGCCATGGCGACACCGATGCCCTTGTTGGCTGAGACGAGGATATTGGGGAACGTGGTGGGCAGCAGGCGTGGCTCCTTCATGGCGCCGTCGTAGCTGTCGACGAAGTCGACCGGGTCCTTGTCGATGTCCTTGAAGATCTCGGCGCTGATGGGGGAGAGCTTGGCCTCGGTGTAACGCGAGGCGGCGTAGCTCAGGTCGCCCGAATAGTACTTGCCAAAGTTGCCCTTCGACTCCACGAAGGGCGCAAGCAGCGCTTCGTTGCCCGTCGCCAGGCGCACCATCGTCTCGTAGATCGCGGCATCGCCGTGCGGGTTGAGCTTCATGGTCTGGCCCACGATGTTGGCGCTCTTCTGGCGCTCGCCCTTGAGCAGACCCATCTTGTACATGGTGTAGAGCAGCTTGCGGTGCGACGGCTTAAAGCCGTCAATCTCGGGGAACGCACGCGAGACGTTGACGCTCATGGCATAGGGCATGTAGTTGACTTCGAGCGTCTGCGTAATCGGCTGGTCGGTGACCTCGGAGTGCAGGCCGATAACGTTCTCGGCGTTGACCTGCTTTTTCTTTGGCTGGTTCTTCGTCTTCTTCTTTGCCACGATTTCCTCTTGAACTTCTTATGGGCCGTCGTTATCGATTTGCTGCTACTGCAGGTCCAGCTGGTCCAGGTATTCCTTGCCGTGCTCGGAGATATGGCGCTTGCGGCCCGCCTCGTCGTTGCCCAGCAACAGATTGAACATGGTCTCCATCTTGGTGACGTCCTCGGGCTCCACCTTGATCAGGCGACGCGTCTCGGGGTTCATGGTGGTGAGCCACATCATGTCCGGATCATTTTCACCAAGACCCTTGGAGCGGTTGATGGAGCACTTCTGGTCGCCAATCTCCTTGAGGATGCCGTTCTTCTCGAGCTCGGTGTAGGCAAAGTAGGTCTTCTCTTTGCAGTTGATCTCGTAGAGCGGCGACTCGGCGATATACACGTAACCCTCGTCGATAAGCGTGGGCACCAGGCGGTAGAGCATGGTGAGCACGAGCGCACGGATGTGATAGCCGTCGACGTCGGCGTCCGTACAGATGATGACCTTGTTCCAGTTGAGGTTGTCCAGGTCGAAGGCGCCAAGGTTCTTGATGCGCTTGTCCTTGATCTCCACGCCGCAGCCCAGTACGCGCATGAGGTCCATGATGATGTCGGACTTAAAGATGCGCGGATAATCCTCCTTCAGGCAGTTGAGGATCTTGCCGCGGACGGGCATGACGCCCTGGAACTCGGCATCGCGCGAGGTGCGAATGGCACCTGCTGCCGAGTCACCCTCTACGATGTAGATCTCGCGGCGGCTCTTGTCCTTGGAGCGGCAGTCGATGAACTTCTGCACGCGGTTGGCCATGTCGGTCTTCTGCTGTAGGTTGGTCTTGATGCTCTGACGCGTCTTCTCGGCGTTCTCGCGCGAACGCTTGTTGATGAGCACCTGCTCCATGATCTTGTTGGCAGCGTCTTTGTTCTCGATTAGGTAGGTCGAGAGCCGCTCCTTAAAGAAGGCCGTCATAGCCTGCTGGATAAAGCGGTTGTTGATGGCCTTCTTGGTCTGGTTTTCATAGGACGTCTGGGTGGAGAAGCAGTTGGTCACCAGCACCAGGCAGTCCTGGACGTCCTGCCATTTGATGCCGCTCTCGTTTTTGTTGTACTTGCCCTGTTGCTTAATGTAGGCATCGATGGCGCTGGTCAGAGCGCTGCGGGCCGCCTTCTCGGGTGAGCCACCGTTCTCGAGCCACGATGAGTTGTGGTAGTACTCCTGCATCGTGAAAGTGCGCGAGAAGCACATGCACGCGGTGATTTTTACGTTGTAATCGGGCAGGTCCTCGCGATCGCGACCGCGACGATCGGCCTCGATAAAGAAGGGCTCGGTGAGGTAGTCGGTACCGACCTTCTCGAGCACGTAGTCCTCGATGCCCTTTGGATAGCAAAAATCCTCTTCGGTAAACTCGCCGTCGTCGCCCTCAATACGCAGGCGGAAGGTCACGTTGGCGTTGACCACGGCTTGGCGGCGCATGGTCTCGCGATACCAATCGTGGGGGATGCTGATGGAGGTAAAGACCTCAAGATCGGGGCGCCATTTGATGGTGGTGCCGGTACGGTCCTCGTCGCTGGGCTCAATCTCGAGTGCCTTCTTTTTGGCACCGACGACCTTGCCCTTCTTAAAGTGCAGGGAGTACTTGTTGCCGTCGCGCCAAACCGTGACGTCCATGTATTCGGAGGCGTACTGGGTCGCGCAGGAGCCCAGGCCGTTGGTGCCGAGCGAGAAGTCGTAGTCGCCGCCCTGGTTATTGTTGTATTTGCCGCCGGCGTAGAGCTCGCAAAAGACGAGTTCCCAGTTAAAGCGCTTCTCGGAGGGGTTCCAGTCGAGCGGGCAGCCGCGGCCGTTGTCCTCTACCTGAATGGAACCATCGCGAAAGGCGGTAAGGGTGATGAGCTTGCCGTAGCCCTGGCGCGCCTCGTCAACGGCGTTGGACAGGATCTCGAAGGCGGCATGCGCGCAGCCGTCGAGTCCGTCCGAGCCAAAGATGACGGCGGGGCGCAGGCGTACGCGCTCCTCGTCCTTGAGCTGGCGGATACTGTCGTTACCATAGTTTGCGGTGTTTTTTGCCATACTCGCTCTCTCGGTGCTCCTTTGCTGCGTTTAAGTCATATAGATAGTCAAGGTAGCATAGCCCAGCCCATAGGCGATTCCAACCAACACGAAATCCATCGAACAACCGTTCGATTAGATAATGAATGCTTGGAATGCGGGAGGGACCTGTCCTGTCCTATCCAAACATCTGCGGCAGGTCGATGAAGACGGTTCGATCGCTTTCGCCAGCTTCGAAGCCCGAACGGGAGAAGAATCCATAGCGATGGCACTTGAGTCCCGTTGCCTCGACTTGGGCGATTTCCTCGTCGACCATTTTTTGCGTGATGGGGGATTTGCGGAACTTTGCTTCGTAGAATGCGTAGCCCTCGGGGTCTTGCGTTACCACATCGAATTCGCCGCTCGTTTTGTTTGCGGGGTCGTCGTACCAGTACTTGCCTATGGCGTCGAAAGCCGGTTCGATCTTGCCGGTCCTGTTCTGCCGCACGAGGTATTGACGGCAGATCTCCTCGAACATATGAGGAACGTAGTTTTCCTCGAAGTCTTGGAAGACGTGACGATCATAGAAGACTTCCGGGTCGAGCAGCTGACGCGCTGAGGCATTGCGGAAAACATAGCGATAGTAAAAGAGCGAAAGCGGATCCACTACAAAGTAGCCAGACTTGCGCTTGTTCGTAGGGTCGTTGATGGGTGCACGCTTTTGGACGATTTCGAGTGACATGAGCTTGTCGAGCACGTCTGCCATGGCCGGACCGCTCGAGACGTGCGACTGTGCCAGCACGTCCCCCCAACGGGAGTAGCCTTGTGCGAGAGCCCCGAAAACTTCGTTGGCGTTGGTCATCTTCGAGATCTCGGCGTTGAGATAGGACGGCACCTCGCTTTCTAAGCGGGCGCCAGGTTCCGTGACGAGCTCGATGATGTTGTCGCGTACGCTTTGGGATTGATCGATGAGGCGATTGTAAAAGGGGATACCGCCAAAAACGCTATAGAGCCGCACCTTGTCCTCGGGCGAGAACGCGGGATAGAACTTCGCAGCGTCAAAGTAATCCATGGGCTTAAGCTCAAGCGCGAGATCAATTCGCCCGTAGAGGGGGCTTTCATGCTCGATGAGGGATTTCATAATCTCAACGTAGGAGCCGCACAGGACAATGTTTAAACGTGAGTCTTCCCTGTGGGCGTCGATTGAGGTCTGAAGAATGCTGTCTAAGCCTTTAACCGCATCTCTCAAGTAGGGGTATTCGTCGAGAACGAGGGTAATGTTCTTGTCTTTAGCTTGGGCAAACAGAAATTCGATGAGCTCGCGGATGCCTGTGAAGGCGAGCGGAGGAAAGCTCAGCGCTTCAGCAACAAGGACGGACAGACTCTCGAGGTTGTCTGCCTCGGAGGTTTGGCGGCACTCGTAATAGACCGTTGCGACGTCCGACAAATCGGTTAGCGCCTGCTTGATGAGCTCACTTTTTCCGACGCGACGCCTGCCGTAAATGAGAACATTGCGCTGCTCGGGTGCTTTGAGCGTTTTCTTAATACGGGCGAGCTCACGCTCCCTGCCAATAAATTCCACTTACTCGGTTCCTTCCGACTCGGTTTTGTCCGAGTTAATTGTATCGCATGGATCAGTTTATGCTCGAGTTTACTCGGACAAAACCGAGTCGGTTCTGCCCGAGTAAATTTGAAGGCGGCCGAATGCGTCTTGCTGCGTTTGCGGTTGGATACGTTGTCGAAAACGTGTCGTGCGGATTGTTGGATCGAATCGAACATTGGGACAGACGTCTCGTTTTATGGGCCGGGGGCGTGCATGTGCGAGTTCTTTTGGCCCATAAGGAACGCTGGTGGGTCGTTATTTGGGCCACGGGTCACTTCGCCGGCGCCGTGTTTCGTCATACGCTCATTGTGGAAGCCGATGCCACGGGGCGACGAAGGCCTCGGGCAACGGATGAGCTGCAAGCGAAAGGAGCGGTGAGGATGATGAAGCCCATGACGAAGAAGCTGCTGTTAGGAATTCCCACCGTGGCGCTTTCGGCTGTGTTGGCGTGTACGCTTGCTGGCTGCGGCGGTAATGCGCCGAGTGGCTCGGGCGGGAGCGCACCTGTGCAGGAGAAGTCCAAGAAGGCCAAGGCCTATGATTCGCAGACGGTCGAGGTAGCAGGCATTACCTATGAGTCTGTGGCTCACGGTACGTTCTATCGCGGCGATGCCAAGCTGCAGGACGGCTTTTACCTGCACATCAAGATCACCAACAACAACACAAAGAACAGGACGTTCAGTTCCTTTAACGTGCATGCTGCCCAGGGTGATCTTGAGGCAGGCGACCCGTTGTTTACTTCCGGCAAGGCGGCCGTGCTCGACTACGTTGCAAGCGAGGCTCCCGATGAGCTGCACGAGGGCATCGACCTTTCCGAGAGGCCAGATATCGGCCCGGGCGAGACCGTTGAGTACGTGTATTTCTGGGCGCCCAAGACGGCGTACTACGGGCCCATCACTGTCGAGTTCGTAGACGCATATGCCCCCGCCAAGAATCATGAGGCCATGCACTTTGACACCACGGGATGCGAGACCAAGGAGTTCAAGGCGGCCGGCGGTGTGGCCGATTCTGGTGACGCGGCCAATATGACCGGCATCGATTGCGCATCGTACAGTATCGAGGCCGCCGATGGGTACACGCTGGATTCGTCCAACGAAGAGCACGAAAAGGCAGACTTCTTCCACGACGAGACTGGAGGACGCCTGAACATCAGCATCTTCCCGCGCTCGCCGGAGGAAGAGGTTGCAAGCCTAGAGCAGATCTACGAAGGCAAGGAGACAACAACCGACCAGGTCGAGTACAACGGCATAACGTGGCTGCGCTTTACCGGTCCCGACAACGGCCATACACTGTTTGCGACGGCTCCCGCAACGGGTGAAACCGTCCGCGTGTCGATCGGCTGGAAGATCGACTGGGATGCTGCCGTGCCCATGATGGAGGCGCTGAAGCTCAAGTAACGCCGCGAGTCTCACGTCAGGCGACTCAGGGCTGGCTCCGAGTTATCAGGGCCAGCCCTTTTGGTGTTCGATGAGCCGAGTCGGCGTCTCTCGCAAAGGTAACTGGGAGCTAGCGAGGCGTATCCGAATTGACCTCATCGGCGGTGTCGTTTTCGAGCGCCGTGCGGCGGGCGCTGTAGGCGACAAGGCCGGCACCAGCTGCGGCGAGTGCTGCTGCGGCTGCCGTAAGGGGAGCGTTGACATCGCCCGTGCCCGCAAGCGCGCCCGCTTTTCCGGAGCGCTTGTTAGTGCCGTGGTCCTTGCCACTGCTGGAGCTGCTTCCGCCGGAGCCGCCGCCCTTGTCAGTACCGCCGCCACTCGTGCCGCCATCGCCGTCGACCGTCATCGGGGCGTCGTGAAGTTCCGTCGTATCCGCGTTGTCGCATACGCCGACCTGAACTTCTGAGCGTTCGCATGCCGCGTCGGGCACATGAAGCTCGTGCAGCACGGCACCCAGCGCCGAGTTTGCGCCCGGTCGAATTTCCTCGAGCGTTACGGGATCGAGCGCCACCAGATCACGCGCCTTCGCATACAGCGTTACGCGTTTGCCCACTTCGTCGCTCCAACTCTCGGGGATGGCGAAGCTCATGCGGAACTGTGCCGTGCAGCCTGGTGCCAGCACGGCGTTGCCATTGTCGGCAACCAGCGGGTGCGTCGCAAAACGTGCGCCCAGCGTCTCGAGCGCGTACTTCACGTGTGCCATGTCGTTGGCCGAAGCATCCTCGGCGAGCTCCGGATCGTAGATCGATGCCATTCGTGCATTCGCTCCGAACCCGATGGATGCACTGGAGAACGGCTGGCTGGAGCCCTCTCGGTACAGATCGATCGTGCCGGCGGTCAGCAAGGTGTTGCCGTCGTTTCGCACCGTGACCATAAAGGATTCACCTGCTGCTCCGGGCACCACCGCGCCCGAGGTAGCGACCGCGCCCGTCGGAGTGGCACACGCCACCAAGGGCACTTCGATGCCGTGCAGCTCTGCCTCGCTCTTCTCCGCGCTCACAATGTGTGTGGCGAGCGCGGAGAGCATGCCTCCCGACGTCAAAAATGTCGTTATCTGATCGACGGGATGGTCCAGCTCGCACATCACGAACGGCTCCGTGAACAGATCGCCTGCCAAGGTGCTGGCGAAGATGCGGAAGTGCTTGCCCATCACTGCTACCGGATTGCCTTCTTCGTCGTAGGTTTGTCCCACCTTGCCATCGGTATTCTCTACATAGAGCACGCACCTGCCGTTGTTGCTTACGCTAAACGATGCCGGACCACAGCCTGCGGCACCCACGGGCTGCGTTGCAAATGCCGATGCGCCTCGCGTCCAAGTAATATGCTGCAGTTGCTCGTTGACGGTTGCCAAAAAGCCCGAATGTTGTGGCCACGGTACCGCACGGGGTACCGTAGCGTCTGGTGACATAACGCCCCAGCCCGCAATGGACTGGCCGATCACGGCGTACGGTGCGCAGCCGCAACCGTCTGCGGTCTCGTACGCAACGGGCACCACCATTTTGCCGTTGATATTCTCGGGCTCGCCCAGCTCGATACTCGACGGTGCTTGCGGAAAGCGGAGAACTTGGCGGAACGTCAGGCTGTCGCCCGAAACGTCCGACCACAGGGTAAAGCACTCCAGCGCAACCTCAGCCTCGCTGCCGAGCGCCTTTTCTGCGGTGGTTCCGCGGCGGTGGAGGTAGGCACCCGACAGGCGCCCGTCGACCAGCGTCTTGCCCACCGTGATACGCGGGCACTGCAGGCAATGGTAGCCATCCTCTTGCAGGCGGCCGCGCGAGATGCTGCGCCATGACGTATGCGACACCACGCGAACTCCGCCGTTGCTTATGCGCAGGCGCACAACGGACAGTATGCCGGATGTGCTCGCCGCATCGAAAAGGGTGTTGTCGCCGTCGGGGCGCTCGCCCGAGACCAGCAGCACGTAGGCGTCCTGGTTTCCTCTTCCGTCCGTGTATTCCACCACGTCGAAGTCGTAATCGTATATGCCGTCGCGCTCCATGTCGCCCTCGCCAAACCCAAGGGGAAAGTCCACGGGCGCGGGAGCGGACCACGTGCCGTTTGCCTTTGTGTGCACCACCAGGCGCGAGCGGCCATTGTCGCCGTAGCGCACCGAGGCGATACGGAACAGGCATTCTACGCCGGCAATCATTGCCAGCTTCATGTGGGCTTCGCTGAGCACGCCAGTAAACAGCACGTTGTCGCTCGAGGGCTTGATGCCGCCACGCTCGTCCTCCGATACACCAACAGAATTGGCGTTGGGGTCCGCAACAGCGTTCGTCGCCTGCCCGATATAGGTGTACTCGTACATCGACGCGGCGTTTTCGCCGTTCCCTATCAGTGCATGGACGAAATGCTCGATCTGTCCCGTGTCGTCGCTTTCTGCATCTGCCTCGAGCTCAATGCGCGTGACCGCTTGATCCCAATCGCGCACGACAGGCGCGACGTTTACGGCAGTGGCCTTAACCTCAGCGCGTGCGAGCAGCTCGGCGTTGGTGACGATGGTGGCCGATGCGATAAATTGCGGCACGCCGCCCGCCTCGATGTTGCCGGGCGTGCCGAAGCAGGCATCCAACGTGTAAGGCGTATCTCCACCCAATGCGAGCTCAGAGCGCTGGAGCACATACTGGTTGCCATTGTTCACCGACATATTCCACGAATCGAGGAGTGTGGGCCACGACCCCGACCAAGCCTTGGTGGTCCACTTGAACATTACGAATTGGAGTATCACATCGACATCGACGTCAGCACCTACGCGCAGTCGCGGAAGCTGGTGTCCATCTGCCTTCTCGTACCCAATGAACAGCGTGAGGGATGCGGCGCCGCGCACGGCAGACGAAGCGACGCCTGCAACGCCGGCGCCAAAGGTGACGGCAAGCCCGATCTGGATGGTGAACGAGCCCGACGTGTTTGAATAGTCGAGCGAAATGTTTTTAAAAAACGCCGCGCCGCTGCCGTGCGTGTGGGCACCCACGGCGAGCGCCAGTTTTGCCAGCACCCAGGGGTTGACGTTTAGGAAAAATGGCACCGGTCCTAGGGTAAACTGCTCGGTCCAATTGAGGTCGGTTCTTACCTGGAAGAGGGCCTTAATATTGCCGTATGCGGGGTCGTTGTTGTTACCCCAGGTTTTGCCCACCCAATCGTAGGCGAGCGAGCCGTACAGCTGTGTGGCGATATCCATCGTGAACAGCGGCGTGCAATGGTGGCGAAGGAGCTTGGTGTTTCTTGGATCGGTGCCCGAACCGGCACTCATACTCTTGTACTGATTCCACTTCCCCTCCATCTCGTCGAGGTAGCGGTTTGCCTGCTTGGCGCCCGACTCGCGCGGCGATTTCTTCCAGTATTCCGGATCAGGGTTGCCCGAATCGTTCATATAGCTGGCTGGTTTGTATCCTCCGCCAAACAGCACGTATCCAGCAAACGAGAAATCGAAGAGGATTGGAAATGTGGGCATCCAACACGTGAACTTATTACCACCGATGCCGGGAAACGATGCGGGGAAATCAAACGGAGTGATCTCCTGGTCCATGGTGGTGGGAATGATGGTGGTCGAGCCTGATTCCGCCTTTGCGGCCGGCGCGGTGACAACGGCCATGGGGGAGGAGAGCGTGTAGGTTTTGCCCTGATAGTCGAGGACAAAGCGCAGCTTGCACCCTTCTTCCAGAAGGCCCGATGCCGCATCGAGGAGCTTGTCTTCGAGTGTGAACGTTGCCAGATTATTCGCACCCGATGCACTGGCCTTGATCTGGCCGATCTGTGTGACGGTTTCGGCTGAGCTGCCCGTGGCGGGCAATACCTTGTTGATGCACAGCGTTGCCTGTCCACCCTGTGGCAGATGTGCCTGCACGGTAAAGGAGTGCGTATCGGGCTGCCCGTTTGCCGTGTCGTCCTTCGGCAATGCCATGAACGTGGCTTCAGCGTACTGGATGTCCCATTCGTCGAATGTGAGCTGGCGGAAGTACGGCTCGCCGTCGGAAAGCGGACGCGTGGGCGCGGTTATGGCGGTGCCGCCCTGGATACGCGCAAGGGGAATCTCGACATCACGGTAGCCCGCCATGCTAATGGAGATGCCGCCGTTAAAGTCGTACGCGTCGAGAAGCGTTGCCTCGTCCACGTAGCCTTCCGAAAGCGGCGCGACCTCAAAGATGGCCGTGCCTTCTTCATCGGTAGTGGCGGTGAGCTGCTTGCCTGCGGCATAGCGCGATGTGAGCGTGACCTGGGCACCCGTGATGGGCGTATTCTTGTTGGCGACGTCGACCACGACCACACCAAACATGGTGCGCGAGAGAACGAGCACCCTGAAGGGGTCTTTTTCGTCGGCATAGGCTTCGGTGGGCGCGATCGGCAATATGAAGGCATTTGCGCTTCCCGGCACGCGCGGCAACATAATGCTCGCCAGCGAGGACGCTCCGGCAACAAGTAACGAACGGCGATCAAGCATCTTTGGCTCCCATCCCGCAGGTATCGGTGGAAATAATCCAATTTTGCGAGAAGGCATCCTGCCACGGTAGTGCCGTCCGAGGGCCAAAATGTCCAATTTGAGCGAGCGAAGCGCCGGGGCTCCGGAGCGCGCATGCTGCGCTAGGCAGCCCGGTCGCTAACGCAACATATGCGCGACCAGTTCGGTGCGCGTGCCGATGCCAAGCTTTGCATACACACTGGATAGGCGGTTTTTGACAGTGCCCGGCGATACTCCCATATGACGAGCGATTTCGGCGTTGGTCCATCCGCGGCAGGCGAGCATGGCCATGGTGAACTCTGTGGTCGTCAGGTCGTCAGCCGCGTCCTCGCCCGAATCGGGGTTGTGGATGCGCCGCCAGCCGTAGCTGAATCGATACGTAATCTCGATGATACGTGCGAAATCGTCAGGGTATTGCGATTTTAGGCATGCCTCGATGAGCCCCTGCAAAAGGCCGTGGTGCTCGCCAATGAGCTCGATAAGGCCGTCGGGGCGCGCAATGTTCCAAGCGGCTCCGAAGTGCGTTTTTGCGGCGTCGACGTCTTTGAGACTCATGCATGCCATGGAAGCTGCCAGGTGCAGGAACAGTTCCGAGATCGGATAGCTCCCCTGTTTCATGATCAGGGCGTTTTCCGCCATGCCCAGACTGCGGCCATATTCGCCGCGCAGGTACAGGGCATGCGCCATCACGTAGCTGGCGAACAGGCGCAGGCCTTCGGGCAGATGCGCCGCAAGCGGATAAAACTCTTCGGCAGAATACGGGGAAGACAAGTGCAGCAGGACGCTTGCGGCCGAGGCGAACAGGATATGCGTGGCGTGGACGGCGGGTGATTCCTCGTCAGTTGGCGTATCGAGGATGCCCGCAAGACAACGGCGGGCGTCGGCGATACGGTTGAGCGACAGGCTGGCGTATCCGCAGATAAAGCATGCGGAATAGCGCAGTGCGGAATCGGTGGCGTCAAGATAGGGGCGCGCCGTCTTGGCAGCGAGGGCGGCCTGTCCGCGAAAGTACAGCGCTTCTGCCGTGGCGATGGTGCGTGAATCGGGGTCGGAAATGCCTGCAACCGCAGCGTCAATCTGCCCCGGCACAAAGGCAGTGCACATCAACGGCATGGGAACGCATGGGTAGCCATCGCAGTCCATCTTCCATCTCCCAACAGCTGGCAACAATAGCAGCAATTGTACTCCTGTTGCTCGGGACCCCTTTCGTTTTACTGCTCGGTTGACGCTGCGGATCGTTTTGGAAGGCTTACGAGCATGGTGGTCCCGTTCTCGGAACTTGTTTCGACCTCTACTGTGCCACCGTGAAGAGCTGCAATCTCCCAAACGAGCGCTAGTCCGAGTCCTGCGCCGCCGTATGCCCTGCTGCGGGATTTGTCTAGACGAAAGAACGGTTGGAAGATGCTCTCACGGTACTGCTTGGGTATTCCCGGGCCCTGGTCCTCGACTCGCAGGAACACGTGGCTGTCGTTGTCGCAGATGGAGACGGTAACGCTCGAGTCGGTGCGGCTATAGCGGATAGCGTTTTCGGCCAGGTTAAACACCAGCCGATAGAGGAGCGTGTCGCTCCCGATTACTAGAGCGTCTCCAGCACAATTGAGGGCTATGCCCTTATTTTCGGCAAGTGGTGCAAGGTCGGTGAGGACCTCTTCGGACAAGGGACCAAGTCCCACATCGTCCTCGCAAGGAACACTGCGGAGCTCACTCATCTCGAGCAATACCTTGGCCATTCGAGACATGCGCTCGGTTTGTTCTTGTAGCAGGCCGAGCAGCTCGGCCGTTTCGGGTTGCAAACCGGAGTGCTCGGAGATGAATAGTTCAATCTGTGCTTGCATAAGGGCGAGCGGGGTGCGCAGCTCGTGTGCGGCGTTGCCGGTAAACTGACGCTGTGCAGAGAACCCTTCGCCAAGACGGGCGATCATGTCGTTGAAAGAGGCGCTGCATCGTTGTAGCTCGATGGGCACATCTTCACTGAGCCTGATTTCGCTTAGGTTGTCAGGCTGCACACGCTCGACCTGGGCCGCAAAAGCCCGTAGCGGTTTGAGTGCACGGCCGCTCACAAAGTATGCCAGCGCGCCGCCAAGGAGTGTTACTCCAGCCGTGATGTACCAGGCTGTCGTGCCAAAAGACTCCTGTGCGTCGTTTACGACGATCGTGACCTCGTCATCGGGGGTCGCTTTCGTTGGGTCGAACGCCTGGGGCGAATTTTCGCCGGTTGCGTTAAAGGCCGAGATGTTACTGCCGATGGCATCCATGTAGCGCATGCCCGTATAGCCGACCAGGCAGTTCGTCAGCACGCATGCCGCACACGTGAGCAGTGCCGTCATAATCGTTATGCGCCATTGCAGCGAAAGCCTTTTCATTCGCTATCCTCCATAACGTAGCCCTCTCCAATCCGATTGCGAATCGGGTCGTATCCCAAAGCGCCGCGCAGTTTTTTGCGCAGCGACGAGATATGAACGCGGGTTGCGTTGCTAAAGCTGTTCACGCTGCTATCCCAAACGTGCTCGATAAGCTCCTCTTGACTTACCGGACGCCCCTGATTAAGCATCAGGTATTCCAAGGTTCCCGTTTCCTTGCGCGTAAGAGATAAAGCCTCGCTGTCCACGGAAGCGATGCGCGCCTTGGTGTCAAAGCGGAGCTTTCCGCAGGTTAAAACTATGTCGCTTTGTGTAAAGCGTCTGAGGGTAAGGCTGCGAATTCTTGCCGCAAGCTCGTCCAGATGAAACGGCTTGGTGAGGTAATCGTTGGCGCCGGCATCGAGTCCGGCGACTTTATCGGATACTTCGCCACGTGCGGACAGAATCAGTACCTTAGTCTCGCAGGCAGTTTTCCTAAGTTCCCTGAGTACGGTCATGCCATCGATGCGGGGAAGATTGAGGTCGAGTACCACGAGGTCGAAGGCCTCAACGTCCAGTAGGTCGAGCGCCTCCTGTCCGTCGTGACAGCAGTCGACGCTGTACGCCAAGTTTCGCAAACTGCGCGCGATTGCATCGCACAGCGCCCGCTCGTCCTCGACGATCAAAATTCGTATAACAGTCTCCTCGCACATTCCAAATCGCGCTTAACACGGATTTTATAGTTGATATGGTCCAATGGTCGCGTAACGAAAGGAGTGGTCAGGTTGTTCAAAGAAGTAAAACCCGTGGTACAGGTCGCTTTGTTGATCGTCGGAATTGCCATGGTGTGCTTTGGCGTTATGCGTGGCGAGGCGGATGCCGTGCTGGCCAAAGCGATTAGGCTGTGCTTGGAGTGTATCGGAATTGGATAAAAGAGAAAACACTGCGTCGCATGTTTTGGCCCGATTTCGCGGATTCATTCAGGCGGCGGCGACGCTCATCACCAACATTCACCTGCCAAACTTTGCCAAAGGCGGCATCTATCAGGGCGCGGGAAAAACAGTCTGCGTACCTGGACTTAATTGCTATTCGTGCCCCGCGGCATCGGGTGCGTGCCCCATCGGGTCGTTCCAGTCGGTGGTAGGTTCATCCAAGTTCAACTTCTCCTACTACGTTACCGGTACGCTCATTTTGCTCGGCGTGCTGCTGGGACGATTTGTATGCGGGTTTTTGTGCCCGTTTGGCTGGTTGCAGGAACTGCCTCACAAGATCCCCGGCAAAAAGCTTTCGACGAAAAGGCTCAAGGCACTTACGTATGTCAAATACGTTGTGCTGCTATTTGCCGTGGTATTGCTGCCTGTGCTGTTGGTCAACGATCTGGGGATGGGCGATCCGTTCTTTTGCAAGTACATCTGTCCACAGGGTGTGCTCGAGGGCGCCATTCCTCTGGCCATTGCCAATGCTGGCATTCGATCTGCGTTGGGACAGCTCTTTACTTGGAAACTTGTCGTTCTTATTGTCGTGGCAGTGCTGAGCGTTTTGTTCTATCGCCCCTTTTGCAAATGGATTTGCCCGCTCGGCGCATTCTATGCGCTCATGAATAGGGTGTCCCTACTGGGGATCCGGGTTGACGCATGCAAATGTGTCTCGTGCGGCAAGTGTTCAAAGGTTTGTCAGATGGACGTCGATGTGGTCCGCGCGCCCAATCATGCCGAATGCATCCGGTGCGGAAAGTGCATCGGGGCCTGTCCCGTCGATGCCATCAGCTATCGCTATGGCCTGGATGTGTCGGCGGAAAAGCTCCCCTTGACCGCCGATAAAAAGTAAACGGAGGAATGACCATGAAGCTTTCTAAGATTGCGGCCCTGTTTATGGTGCCGGTGCTGGCCTTGTGTCTTGTGGCGTGCTCAGCACCTGGTGACAATGCGAGCGAATCTGCGGGCTCCGATCCCAAGATCGCGGAGCTCATTGCACAGGAGCCGACCAATGCCGACGAGGCCGCCGAGCTGTATGCGAAGCTCATGAAAAAAGAGAACGATATCCTTTCGAGTGATAACGCGCTGTGGGAAAAGGTATTCAATGCGGCAAATAAAAGACTCGGCAATGATTGAGGACGGCAGCAATTACGGCGATTTCCTGCTCAAGACCATCGACGGCGCCAAGGATGAGTTTACGGCGGATGAGCTCAAGACGCTCAAGGCCGGCGCACAGCAGATCAAGGAGATCGAGGACAAGCTCGAGGGCCTGGAGAAGGAGTTTCCCGGCTGTGGAAGCACGCCGAGCGCAGGCGAGAGCGTCGACGCTTCGGCAGCGGGCATGACGGCTAGTGCCAATGCTTCGAGCGAGGCGACGAAGTTTCCCAGCTTTACGGGCAAGGACCTGGATGGCAACGACGTGAGCAGCGACGAACTGTTCTCTAAGAACAAGGTCACCGTCATGAACTTCTGGTTCACCACTTGCAAGCCGTGCGTGGGCGAGCTGGGTGATCTTGAGAATTTGAATAAGGAGCTCGCCGAGAAGGGCGGTCAGGTCGTAGGCGTCAATTCCTTTACGCTCGATGGCAACAAGGGCGAGATTGCAGATGCCAAGGACGTGCTGAGCAAGAAGAGCGTGACATATAAGAACATCTGGTTCAAGTCGGATAGCGAGGCCGGTAAGTTTACGTCAAATTTGTTCTCGTTCCCGACAACCTACGTTATCGACCAGAACGGCAACATCGTAGGGGAGCCCATCGTGGGCGCCATCAGCTCCGCCGAGCAGCGCGCGGCGCTCGATAAGCTTATCGATCAGGCGATTGCGAATAGCGAGCAGTAGAAAACGCGTAAAGCATGGAGAGGATCGTGCGCCGCTGTGCGGAGTAGTCCGCTACCTTTCAAGATAAGCTCCACCATATAGAGGTCCCGCTCGGGACCTCTTCTTTTGGGCGCCACCCCGTTCGTTTTTTTGATGCGCTTCGTTGCATTCCTCATTGGTGTCGGTGAAAAATGGGGATAGAGTAGGACAAACGCGTCGAATACGAACGGCGGAGGGGAGCGGGCAGGGTTTTCCTGCGCTTTCGCTCTCCCTTGACGATGGGGACGAGTGTAACG
>DBGFJU010000112.1:0-56196 GCA_048529485.1 Collinsella aerofaciens
ATTGGAAGTGTCTTCAGCCTCGTCAGCAATGGTATACGGTTCTTGCGGTTCTTTTTGCTCCTCAGCCTGCCGTGTCGTCTCGGCAGGTTTTGCCGAATCGCTCGCAGACGAATCGGTTGAGTTGCCGCCCATAGAGCCCACGGCACCGACAATAACCAGCACCACGATGATGCCTAGGACAATCTTACCGATCGGCTTCTTTCCCTCTTTTGCCATTATTCATCCTTCCTACGATCCGGCTACCGTGCCGGTACACAGCACATCGTAGGAAGGATTGAACTTGAATTCATTAGCTGAGAGCTAAGGCTGCGGTAAACGACCAATGCAGTTATCCAAACGCCGAGCAAACGCACTGCGCGCGACCGTCTGCCGGCAGCGATCAACCCACCGTGACGGATTCCCCGGTAAAGGCACTGATCATCAACAGGATAAAGAAGGCCAAATAGCTGATGCTCAGCAGGTAGGCGATGACCAAAAAGGCAATCCATCCTACATTGGTCTTACCGTCGGCGCGGCGCTGTTCACGACTGCGATAAAGCCAAATCGTCACGCCGATGGCAGTGATAAACAGTACGAGTGCCGCCGCAGCCAGCCCAGCAAGCGCAAACATCACGCCAATGCTCACAGCAATAACCGGAAGCAACAACAAGCCGCATCCACACCCACCGGGACTATAAACGGCAGACTGTCGGCGTCGTTCCATCGTCACTCCAACCTCAATATCTTTGAGCACTACAACGCAGCGGCCTGCTGGACAGGAACGATCTTATTCAGCTCCGGTTCGATCCGCCTTTTCTCGGCCTCAAGGTCAAACGCCACCTGAGCGCGCAGCCAATAACCATCCGTCAGGCCAAAATAACGGCAAAGACGGAGGTCGGTGTCGGCCGTCACGCGACGTTTTCCCAAGACAATCTGCCCGATACGCTGAGCCGGAATCCCAGTCTCTTTCGCAAGGCGATATTGAGAAATGCCCATGGGAACAAGAAACTCCTCTTTGAGAAGCTCACCAGGAGTCACCGGCGACAGCAAATCGGCCGAAGTCTCATCACTTGTGATAATCGACGATTTCGACATTCCAAGCCATCTCCTGTCTCCACTCAAAACAGACCCGATAGCGCTCGTTAACACGGATGCTATATTGACCGGCACGATCGCCCTTCAAAGCTTCCAGGCGGTTGCCCGGTGGAACGCGAAGATCATCAAGCGAAGCACAAACCTGCAGTTGGCGAATCTTCCTCAACGCAACACGCTCAAAGGGCACGAACCTCCTGACCCGCACACCCATGGCAAAGCGTTCGGTATCCTCATCTTTATACGATGCAATCATAGTATCGCCTTACGTTAGTAACGTCAAACGTTTCTATAGACTTACATCTCTATTATATCGTACGTTTGTTCGTGTTTTCTAGAACAAATAGTCCTTTGCGCCTTAGTCAAGCAAAAGCAATCGTTTGTAGACATCGAGGCCTTTGAGAAGGATTTCCTCGTCGAAGAGCATGCTATCGGTATGCAGAGCGCTTGTGGCATAGGCGGGACAGCCATCCGAATCACTCGGGTTGTCTTGGTCCTCTGGCATACCCGTGCCCAGCAGGAAAAACACGCCCGGCAGATGGCGTTGATAGAACGCGAAATCCTCGGCGATCAGCAGCGGTTCCTCCACAAGCTGCAGCCCGGGCAAGGCAGGCGCGACGCTGGCAAACAACTCGGGGTCGTTGTCGACCGGCGGATAGCCCTCGGCAAAGTTGAGATCATACGTGCAGCCCGTTGCGGCACAGGCATCGTCCAGCACGCGGCGCACGCCTTCGCGCGCCCGGTCGAACATGTCGTCCGTAAACACACGCAGGCTTCCGGCCACATGGGCCTCCCCCGCCACCGCGTTGCAAACCGTACCGGCCTGCAGCAGACCAAACTTACCGATACAGGGCTCGTCGGTGCCCAGCTCGTCCATCAGTTCGCGCTCGGCAACCAAGAACTTGGCAGCCGCCAGCGCCGCATCGTGCGACTCCTCGACCGGAACGCCATAGGTCTTAGCGATATGGATGCTCGTCCCGTGAATATGAATGTGTGTCTCACTCGAACGCGCCAGCAGCGGACCGGAACAACTCGCCAACGTGCCGGCAGGCAGATCGGGCCACACATGGAAGCCGAAGATGCGATCCGCCCCGTAGCGCTCGAACACGCCGCTCTCGCACACCGTCTTGGCACCACCAGTCGTCTCCTCGGCCGGCTGGAACACAAAGAGAACGTTGCGCCTAATGGCGCCCGGCTGCTCGCGAATCGTACGGTCGACATACGTCGCGGCGGCAAGTGCCATGGCCATGTGTCCGTCATGTCCGCAAGCGTGCATCTTGCCGGGATGGACCGAGGCAAAGGCCGCTCCCGTCGCCTCCGCGATGGGCAGCGCATCCATATCGGCGCGAATCGCCGTGGCACGCGCGGCACCAACGCCAGCGTCGAAGAAAGCGCAGACGCAGCTGGGACACGGATGGGTCACCTCGCAAGCGAGCGGCGCCAACACGCCCTCGATATAGGCGATAGTCTGCGGAAGATCGAAATCGAGCTCCGGAATGCGATGGAGATCGCGGCGATAGCGACGGAGTTCTTGGAGCTCGGTCATAGAGAATCCCTTCGTGAGGCACATCTGTTGCAACTTATTGTGATACAGGATTGTGGCACACATGTTTCCAGCATATTGCTGCATTTTTTAAACGTTATATACGAATACTCTTGTTTGGTAAAGTGCAACGTGATAGGGTCTTTACCACTTGATAGAGGCGCGGGCACGAAGAGCCGCGGGCGAGCCGGCAGGCTTTGACCCCGTGGGGAGGCGAAACCCGCCGAACTGGGTTTTTCGGGCACGAACAACCTGGTGGGCCTGTGGGAAACACCCACAGGACTGTCTGCAGCAATGCGGGAGCGCTATCCGGACATTGGGTCCACGCTATGCGGATTCGATGCGCAGATGGCGCCGTCTGGATAGCGAGGTTTACGGGACATGGCATTGACCCCCAACGAGGCATATGCGGCCAAGCAGCCGTTTGTGGACAAGGAGACACTCGAGCATATCGTCGAGCAGTTCCCCACGCCGTTTCATCTATACGACGAGGCGGGCATCCGCCGCAACATGCAAGAAGTGCGCGACGCCTTTGCATGGAACCCGGGCTTTAAGGAATACTTTGCCGTCAAGGCCAACCCCAACCCGGCGCTCATCTCCATTCTCAACGAATACGGCTGCGGCTGCGATTGCTCGAGCTATACCGAGCTCATGATCGCCCGCTCGCTGGGCATCACGGGACACGACATCATGTTCTCTTCCAACGACACGCCGGCTGCCGACTTTGAGCTCGCCAACAAGCTGGGTGCCATCGTCAACTTTGACGACATCAGCCACATCGAGTTCTTTGAGCGTGTTGCGGGGCCCATTCCCAAGACGGTCAGCTGCCGCTTTAATCCAGGCGGTCTGTTCCAGCTCTCCAACGGCATCATGGACAACCCGGGCGACTCCAAATATGGCATGACCACCGAGCAGCTCTTTGAGGCCTTCCGCATGCTCAAGGCCAAGGGCGCCGAGAATTTTGGCATCCATGCCTTCCTTGCCAGTAACACCGTCACTAACGACTACTATCCCAAGCTCGCACGCATCCTCTTTAAACTTGCCGTGCGCCTGGAGCGCGAGACCGGCGCACATGTCGCCTTTATCAATCTGTCCGGCGGCGTCGGTATCCCCTATCTGCCCGAGCAGCAGGCCAACGATATTCACGCCATCGGCGAGGGAGTGCACGCGGCATACGACGAGATTCTGGTTCCCGCTGGCATGGGCGATGTGGCGATCTGCACCGAGATGGGCCGCTTTATGATGGGTCCCTATGGGTGCCTGGTCACCAAGGCCATCCACGAGAAGCAGATCTACAAGGACTATATCGGCGTGGACGCCAGTGCCGTCGACCTCATTCGTCCCGCCATGTATGGCGCTTACCACCACATCACGGTGATGGGTCAGCCGGACGGTCCCGATAAAACCGCAGCCACCGTCACGAACACGTACGACATCACGGGCAATCTGTGCGAGAACAATGACAAGTTCGCCATCGATCGCGAGCTACCGCAGATCGACATGGGCGATGTGCTCGTGATCCACGATACCGGCGCGCATGGCTACTCCATGGGCTACAACTACAACGGACGGCTGCGCTCCGCCGAGGTCCTGCTGCGTCCCGATGGCTCAGCCGACCTCATCCGCCGCGCCGAGCGCCCGGGCGATTATTTTGCCACGCTCGACGTGCTGCCGAGCGGCCGAGAGCTGCTGGCCAAGTCGCGCGCCGAAAGTGCCCGCCGTCGCGCCCAAGACGAGCGCCTGATAGTCGCCGCTCAATGGAACAAACGCATCCAGATCGCGGACGCGAAGGAGAAGAACATGGACATCCGCAATCTCGAGGGCTCAATCGTCGCCCTTGTTACGCCGTTTAAAAAGGACGGCAGCGTCGACTTTGACGCACTCGAGCGCCTTATCGATTTCCACCTGCAAAACGGCACCGACGCCATCCTCACCCTGGGCACAACCGGCGAGAGCGCCACGATGACCGACGACGAGGACAACTCCGTTGTCGCCGCAGTGGTCAAGCAAGTTGCAGGACGCATCCCCGTCATCGCCGGCTCGGGCTCCAACTCCACGCAGACCATGCTCACCAAGTCGCTCACCTACCAGGGCCTGGGCACCGACGGCCTGCTGCTCATTACCCCCTACTACAACAAGTCCAACGAAGAGGGCATCTACCAGCACTTTAAGACCGTCGCCGATGCCGTGGACATCCCCTGCATCCTGTACAACATCCCCGGCCGTTGCGGCTGCGGCATCAGCGAGCGCAACGTAGAACGCCTGGCCGCGCACCCCAACATCATGGGTATTAAGGAGGCCTCGGGCAACGTCGCCTACGCGGCCAAGATCGCCCACCTGCTGTCCGATGACTTCCGCATGTACTCGGGCGAGGACGCCCTCACCGTGCCGCTCATGAGCCTGGGGGCCTCGGGCACCATCAGCGTGTGGGCCGACGTTCAGCCACAGCTCGTGCACGACATGTGCCGCGCTTATCTGGACGGCGACGTGGAGCGCGCCCGCGATATCCAGATTGCCGGCCAGCCGCTCATCAATGCCCTCTTTAGTGAGGTCAACCCCATCCCCGTCAAAGAGGCGCTCGCCCAGATGGGTATGATCGAGGCAAACTACCGTATGCCGCTGTGCCCCATGGCAGACGACACGCGCGCTGCACTTACCGATGCTCTGAAGGGAGCTGGTCTGCTTGATTAAGACCGTCATTATGGGAACGGGCCGCATGGGCTCGCTCATCCGCACTACCGCCGAAGGCATTGTCGACGCCGGCGGGCAGCCCGTTTTTGATATCGTCGCCCAGATCGGTTTTGATCTGTCCGAGCTCGAGAGCGCCCCGGCGGCCGACGTTATCATCGACTTCTCGAACGTCGTGACCTTCGAAGCCGTCGTCGCCTATGTCGAGCGCACGGGCGCGGCGTTGGTCTCGGGCACCACAGGCTACACCCCCGAGCAGATGGACCGCCTGCGTGAGCTGGGCCAGAACACCCGCGTTATGCACTCGGGCAATTACTCCATCGGCATCGCAGCCCTGCGTCATCTAGTGGCCCAGGCCACGCGTGAGCTGCCCGGCTTTGACTGCGAGATTGTCGAGACTCACCACAACCAAAAGGTCGACGCCCCCAGCGGCACCGCCAAGCTGCTGCTCGACGCCGTAGTCGAGGCCGAGCCCGAAGCAGGCTACCACCCCGTCTACGGTCGCGAGGGCATGTGCGGCGCGCGCGACTCCAAGGAGATCGGTATGCACTCGCTGCGCGGCGGCACCGTCGCCGGCGTGCACGAGGTGGGTTTCTTTGGCCAGGACGAGGAGGTCACGCTCACGCACCGCGCCACGAGCCGTCAGATCTTTGTCAACGGCGCCCTGGCAGCCGCGCAGAAGCTCGTCGCCCGCGAACCCGGCTTCTATACGTTCGACCAGGTCATGTTTGCCTAACCAGGTATCAACCGAACCCGCCCAAAGGAGAGATAGCAAATGAGCAACGCAGCCGAGATGGATGCACAGGAGATTATCAACTACATCGCCACCGCGCCCAAAAAGACGCCCGTCAAGCTGTACGTGCGCGAGAAGCCCGGCATGAAGGTTGCCTGGGGCGACGCACATGTCTACGGCGGTCGTCGCGGCAAGACCGTCTTTGGCGACTGGGATGAGCTTAAGGCCATCCTGGACGCCAACGCCGATTCCATCGATTACTACGACGTGGAGAACGATTGCCGCAACTCCGCCGTGCCCATGCTCGACCTTAAGGGCATCAACGCCCGCATCGAGCCGGGCGCGATCATCCGCGACCGCGTCGAGATTGGCGACCGTGCCGTCATCATGATGGGCGCCATCATCAACATCGGCTCCGTTATCGGCGAGGGTTCCATGATCGATATGGGCGCCGTCCTGGGCGGCCGCGCCACCGTGGGCAAGAACTGCCACATCGGCGCTGGAACCGTGTTGGCAGGCGTCGTTGAGCCCGCAAGCGCCACGCCCGTCATCATCGAAGACGACGTCATGGTCGGCGCCAACGCCGTGGTCCTGGAGGGCGTACGCGTGGGCAAGGGCGCTGTTGTTGCCGCCGGCGCCGTGTGCGTCGAGGATGTCCCCGCCGGTGCCGTCGTGGCCGGTGTCCCCGCCCGCGTCATCAAGATGCGCGACGAGAAGACCGACAGCAAGACCGGCCTGGAAGAGGGCCTGCGCCAACTGTAGGGTTTCGCGGTTTTGACAAACCGCGAAACGGCTCGACGCTGCAAACGCCCCTAGGCGGCAATCTGACGTTCAATCGTCGGGCATGACCAGAAGGTCAATGCCCTCCTCTTTCGCGTCACCTTGCTCGCCTAGGGGCGTTTTCGCTGACGTGTGCTCAACCTGCGGGGTAATGTCAGCAACCAAGCCGAAAACAAAAAAGGCCGAAGTCCCGAAGGGCTTCGGCCTTTGCTTTCTCGCTGTAGGCGCAACGCAACTTATCGATTCTCGATGCTACCGATATTTTTGAGCTCGATGGAGATGAGGCCGTTAGGCTCATTGACGAACTCGATGTACTCGGAGTTGGAACCCATCTCGGCCGGGAAGCTGATCTCGATACCCGTGTCGGTACGGATCTTATGATTGCGCACCGCCGCGCGTTCGACCTGCTTGCGCTCCACGGGCACACGCTCAGGCACCTTCTCCTCGGTCAGTGCCGCGCGCACGCTCTCCTTGATGACCGGCTCGTCCTCAAAGACCTCGTCGACGATATCCCAAGGCGGCAGCTCCTCGTCATCCTCGACCTTCTCGGCAACGGCAGCCTTAACCTTGGCGAGCGCTACGGCCGTATTGGCACCGTGCTCCTCGGCGACTTCCTCGACCACACGCGTCACGGTGTCGATGACCTCCTTGCCCGATACGCCCGTGTCGCACTGCAGCAGGCCATCGGGGATAAGCATACGGTCCTCGCCGGCGATCTTGCGTTTCTTGTCCACATAGCCGATCTCCATGGTGCTTGCACGCACGATTGCATAGCTCGGCACCTTTTGCGAGGGATTCGGCAGAATGGCGTAGTGGCGCGCAATGTCGTTGCGCACCTCGCCCTCTTCGCGACCTACCTCGTGCATAAAAGCCTGCTTGGAGCCCAGCAGCATCACGGCAAACCAGCGGGCATCCTCATCGTCATCAAAGTCCGCCACAAGCACGTCAGTGGACTCGGCTTTCTCGGCCTTGGTAAGTTCGGAAGAGATGAACTCCGCAATCTGCTGAGACAGGTCCACGAACTCACGCTCACCAAAGAAATAGCCCTTGAGCTCGCCGCCGAATGCGGAGTTCTCGGCAAACGTGGCGCGTTTATTGTCGGCCGAGGTGCGTGCGCGGCGCAGATGCGTGGTCACGAAGTTGCGCACGGTACGGCTCTCGATATCCAACTCGCGCTGGCTCATAACGTTGACGGCAGAGTCAAAGTCCAGGATATGCAGAATCGCGTGATTGATTTTCATATACGGCATTCCGTTCTAGATCGATTTCGGCACGAACCAGTATAGCGGTCGAGCCCGCCTCAGACGCATCAAAGACAGGTTGCTTTGCACCAATGGCTAGCGCAAGAGCTCGGACTGCCAAGCCTCGAGCTGTTCTGCCAAATTCTTGCCGGCAGCGGGCATGTCGATCTGGGATCGTTTGGGCAGCAGTGCGCATTTAAGGATTGCCACGATAGTCTGCGAGAGCAAGCGTCGCGTATCCTTGTCAAAGCCTTGCGCAGCCTGGAGCATCACGGGCAGGCTCCCGCGCAGATTCCCAGCGATATCCGCAAACCGCTCAGCACCCGTAGCCTCAAACACGGAGAACAACGCATCTACAAAACGCTCGCGCTCGCTAGGAGACACTGCAAGCAGCATCTCGCGAATAGAGCCATCAACGTATCGAGCACCGGCGGACAGGCGCTCGCAGTACACGAAGTCGCGACCATCAACCACCCAGCTAAAGGGATTGTGTTGCAGCAGGCTGAACTCGGTGCTCTCAACGATGGCATAGTCCTCCTGTGTCTCGAACATCATGCCAAAGATCGACGACCGAGGTAGCGTCTTGTCGATTCGACCGGAAAGATCGGCAAAGGCGTCGCCGTTCAGGAACTCCTCGACGAAGCCCGGACCATCATGGGAATATGCCCGTTCGATTCGCTCACGGGCGACATCGGAGCACATTGCCGCACCGTACACCGCAAGGTTTCCACCCTTGGAATGACCTCCGCACAAAAGCGGCCCGTCAATCGCATCCGCCGCCTCGTCCACATAACGTGCCGCGGATTCCTGGGCCGGCACAGGACACCGGAACGCCATGTTAAAGTCCTCTTTCCAACCCACAATCGTGCTGTCGGTCCCCCGGAAGGAAAGGTAACTAAACCCCGCCGGAAACCGGAACGCCATGGCTGCAAACTGCTCCGTCGCCACCACATCGCTCACAGCACGATAGCCGCAAACGTGCACGCCACGGTAGCGAGGACTTGCTGCCACGGCCTCCAACAAGGCCCTGCTCCCCTCCGGGTCCCACAAGTCGTCAATCATGTCCCGATAGCACTCGGCACGCAGCAGCTCGCGTACGTCCAGGCCCTGCCAGTTCGTCAGCTCCGCCATATCACCCGGCAAACGCAAATAGGACAACCACGCAAAGACCAGGCTATCCACCGCGCAGAACGGCCGCTCCTCAAACGGATCAAACGCCGTCTGGGCATAGGTCAAAAAATTAGGCGAATCCGACATGGCCCTCCCATCGACTATGGTGCATTGGGGTGGTGCAAAGTAACCTGACCCCCCCTCGCACTAAAAAGGCGCCCGGACCGTGTGGCCCGGACGCCTTTCATTGTAGCCTGTTGCCCAAACGAGCCGAATTTAGCAGGAGAAGTCGACGCTGTCGATGATGTCCTTGAGGGCCTTGGCGGAGGCGGTGAGCTCATGCCGCTCGTCATCGTTCAGCGGCACGGGGACGCGGCAGACGACGCCGTCGCGGCCAACGACCGTCGGCATGGAGATGGCCAGATCGGACAGGCCATACTCGCCCACCATGAGCGAGGAAACGGGCAGAACGGTCTGCTCATCACGCATAACAGCGGTGCAGATGCGCTTAACGGCCATGGCGACGCCGTAGTAGGTGGCGTGCTTCTTCTCGATGATGGTGTAGGCGGAGTTCTTAACGTCCTCGGCGATGCGCTTCTCGGCAGCCTCATGCTCCAGGTGGCCGTGAAGCTCGCAGAAGGTGTTCAGCGGCACGCCGGCAACCTGGGCGCTGGACCAAGCGACAAACTCGGAGTCGCCGTGCTCACCCATGACATAGGCCTGAACGTCGCGCGGGTCAACCTCGACGTGGGCACCAAGCATCTGCTGCAGGCGGCCGGTGTCGAGCACGGTGCCGGAACCGATGACGTGGCCCTCGGGCAGGCCGGACATCTTGATGGCGGCGTAGGTCAGAACATCGACCGGGTTGGAGACGATTAGCAGAATGCCGTCGAAGCCGGACTTCTTAATCTCGGGAATAATGGACTTGAAGATGCTGACGTTCTTGTTGACCAGGTCCAGGCGGGTCTCACCGGGCTTCTGGGCAGCGCCAGCAGTGACGACGATCATGGCGGCGTCGGCGACATCGGAATAATCGCCGGCGTAGATCTTCATCGGCTCGGCAAACGTCATGCCGTGCGCGATATCCAGAGCCTCACCCTCAGCGCGGTTCTTGTCCACGTCGATGAGAACCATCTCGGAGAACAGACCACTCTGCATCAGCGCAAACGCCGAAGACGAACCGACGAAACCGCAGCCGACAATAGCGACCTTCTTCTCGTTAACCATTAGAAACTCCCATCTCTCTCCACAAACAAGCCGCCCGGGAACGACCCGAGCGGCTTGCCGTAATCCCAATACATCCAATCGGGACTTTGATTATGCTCCTATTCGCAGCCAAATATCGACCGTTTGCCGAAATTATTTGCAGAATTCGTAAAATAACTGCACGAAATCGGTTTCGAGCTATTGACGAGCCGAAATAGCTTTCTAATACAGGCCCGCTTCGCGGATGGCCTCGACAGCCAAAGCGATCTGGTCGGGCGGCAAGACCAGCGCCATGCGCACGTGCCCCTCGCCCGAAGGACCAAAGCTCGCGCCCGGCGTCACCACAACGCCGGCCTTTTCCATGAGCTCCTCGCAAAACGCCATGGAATCGGTGCGACCACCGGGAAGCTTGGCCCACACAAACATGGAGCCATGCGCGTTGGGACGCTCCCAGCCCAGGCCCTCAAGACCGTCGCACAGGGCATCGCGGCGCTCCTGATACTTCAGACGTTGCGCCTCGACCTCATCGCGCGGGCCATTAAGGCACGCGATGGCGGCCTTCTGGATCGGGAAGAACATGCCAAAGTCGATCTGGCTGCGCAGCTTGGCAAAGGCAGAGACCACATCCTCGCGGCCGACCAAAAAGCCGATACGCGCACCGGTGACGTTAAACGACTTGGAGAGCGAGAAGAACTCAACGCCCACCTCGAGCGCACCGGGATACTGCAAGAAGCTGCCGCCCGGCTCGCCGTCGAACACGATGTCGGAGTACGCGTTGTCATGGACGATGAGCAGGTCGTGCTCGCGGGCGAAAGCAATGATCTCCTCGTAGACCTCGGGCGTGCCCACCGAGCCGACCGGGTTCGCGGGCAGCGACACGATCATATACTTGGCACGATCGGCCACCTCGGGATCGATACCCGCCACATAGGGCAGGTAATTATGCTCGGCAACCAGCGGATAGTATTCGAGCTTGGCATCGGCGATCTTGGCACCCGCCTCAAAGACCGGGTAGCACGGATCGGGAACCAGAATGGTGTCACCCGGATCGAGCAGGGCCAGGCCCAAATGGCCCACGCCCTCCTGCGTGCCGTTGCACGACTGCACCATAGACGGCGTAATGCCCGAAACGCCAAAGCGACGCTCATAGTAATCGCACACGGCTTGCTTGAGTTCGGGCAGGTCGCGCAGGGCATACTTCCACATCTCGGGATCTTGGGCTGCCTGCGTGAGCGCCTCGACCACGTGGTCGTACGGCTTAAAGTCGGGCGTGCCCACGCTCATGTTGTAAATGGTCTTGCCCTGAGCCTTCAGCGCGAGAAGCTTGTTGTTGAGCGAGGCGAAGACCTCCGCGCCAAAGCGGTCGAGACGCTGCGATGCCTGCATGGTGCCACCTTTCGATATGAAAAACGCGGCGCTCCGACAAGAGCGCCGCGCGATACGGGCCATCAGATTGCAAAAGTGTAACGCTTGCAACCCCCGTATTGGTTCAATTTAGCCAACCTTAGTCAACTGGATTGAGCGCGTCGATCTGCGCAAGCCACAGACGCGAGCTAGCGTCACTCGGCATACGCCAATCGCCGCGCGGGCTGAGCGTCACCGAGCCCACCTTGGGACCATCGGGCAGGCAGCTGCGCTTAAACTGCTGGGCAAAGAAGCGACGGTAGAACGTACGTAGCCACGTGTGGACGGTCTTGGCGTCGTAGACGCCCTCGAAGCTCTTGAGCGCCATGCGGTAGATCTTGCCCGGCTCAAAGCCAAAACGCAGCAGGTAGTAGAGGAAGTAGTCGTGCAACTCGTACGGGCCCACCAAATCCTCGGTCTTCTGCGCAATCTCGCCGTCGCCCGTGGGCGGCAGAAGCTCGGGGGACACCGGCGTATCGAGGATATCGAGCAAGACCTCGGCAATGCGCCCGCCAAAGACATCAGCCGCATAGCGCACCAGATGGCGCACGAGCGTCTTAGGCACGCTCGCATTGACGGCATACATGCTCATGTGGTCACCGTTGTACGTGGCCCAACCGAGCGCCAGCTCACTGAGGTCGCCCGTGCCGATGACAAAGCCGCCGGCTTGGTTGGCCAAATCCATGAGAATCTGCGTGCGCTCGCGTGCCTGGCTGTTCTCGTAGGTCACGTCCTGCACGGCCGGATCATGCTCGATGTCCTTAAAGTGCTGCTCCACGGCTGCATGGATCGAGACTTCGCGAAAGCTCACGCCTAGGTCGCGAGCGAGCGACTCGGCATTGGACTTGGTGCGGTGCGTCGTGCCAAAGCCGGGCATGGACACGGCCGTGATACCGGTGCGCGGCAGGCCCAAGGCGTCGAACGCACGCACGGTCACGAGGAGCGCCAGCGTGGAATCGAGGCCGCCCGAAAGGCCGATGACGGCCGCCTTGGTGCCCGTATGGGCAAGGCGGGTCTTGAGGCCGGCGGTCTGCAGGTCGAGGATAGTCTCGCAACGCTCAGCCAGATCACCGTGGTCGGCCGGCACAAAGGGAGCGCGGGGGAAGACTCGGTCGATGTCGAGCGCATCGCGCAGGACAGGTTCTTCGGCCAGTACGCCCTCAAACGAAAACTCAACGGTCGCGGACTCCGGCGCATCGTCGGTGCGCGTCCACGTCGTCGAGCGACGGCGCTCGGCAACCAGGCGGTCAAGGTCAACGTCGGCGATGGCCATATCGCAGGTAAGCAGTTTGGTCGCGGCGAGCTTGGAGCCGTTTTCGTAGACGAGGTTCTCACCCGCAAAGACCATGTCGGTCGTGGACTCGCCCTCGCTCGCGTCCGCGTAGGCATAGGCGCAGTACAGGCGCGCGCTTTGGTTAGAGATAAGGCTGCGGCGGTAATCCGCCTTACCGATAATCTCGTCCGAAGCCGACGGATTGAGGATCACCGTCGCACCGGCAAGCGCCATCTCGGTCGAAGGGGGCGCCGGCACCCACAGGTCCTCGCAGACTTCAACGCCCAGCACCATATCCTCGGCACCCTCATCACAGCAGCGGTAGACAAGCCCCGAACCCAGCGGAACCGGACCCTGACCGGCAAATTCAACCCACACGGGATCCGCAGGCGACGGAGCAAACCAGCGACGCTCATAGAACTCGCCATAGTTGGGCAGATACTTCTTGGCCGTGAGGCCCAAAAGCTCGCCCGCGCAGCACACGGCGACACAGTTGTAGATATTCTCGGCAACCGCAACGGGAAGACCGATGGTAAAGACGATCGGCAGCTCACGGGTTTCATCGAGGATATGCACCAGAGCAGCCTCGCAGGCATGCAGCAGTGTGCGATTATGGAACAGATCGGCCGCGGTATAGCCAGTCAGATTAAGCTCGGGCAACACCAACGCGCGAACGCCACGCCCGGCAGCATCGCGAACAGCCGCCAGCGCAACCTCGGCATTGCCCTCGACATCGGCCACGCGAATCTGCGGCGACGCCGCCGCCACACGCAAAAAGCCATCAGACTGAGAAAGGTGAAGATTCATAAGAATGCTCCCGTGCGTAAACGCTATTCAACACAATTAGCAAGCCCTATTGTAGTTCAACCGCCGGGTGGAACCGCATCCCACCAACTTGGTGAGCAATTGATGAGTTGATGGTATCTGTTAAATGTCACGTACGATTCACATCTGGTGGGTACCCTGATGGCTACACGAAACGAAGCAGATTTACACCGGGAGGACCCCGTATGACAACCAAGTACACCGACGCGCCGCGCACGCGCGTCATGACGCCGGCATCGCTCAACAACGGCGTACACGAGAACCATTCCATTGGACAGACCATGGCCATCGCGCCCAAAAAGGGCCTGTTCGATGACATTTCCATTCCCCAGATCATCGCCGGCGCTGCAGCTGCCGCCACGAGCGTGGCGCTTGCTTCAAAGATCGGCATTGCCGGCTCGGTGATTGGTGCCGCTGTGAGCTCAGTCATCACTGTTGTGTCCTCGCAGGTCTATCGCCACTTTATCTCCGCCAGCGCCGAAGCAATCAAGGGCACGCACGCCGACGTCGACTACCCCGCCGGCGCCTATGAGCCCGTTGAGCCCAATGTCGAGGAGCACCTAGGTGGCGCCGCGACCACGCAGGAGATGCGCCGGGTTGCGGGACGCGCGACCACGGCGCGCGTCGCCCCCAACAGCCTGCGCGCCAAGGCGGCGGCAGAGCGCAGCCAGACACAAAAGAAGGTCATCGTCTTCTCGATCGCCATCGCCATCGTCGCGGTCATCGCCTGCGCCGGCGCCATCCTTATCACCACTGCCGGTGAGGGTCTGGGCGAGCGTCCCGAGCCAATCCTGTCGTCGCGCACGACCGAGAGCGATGCAAATGGCAACACTCAGCCGCAGGATCAGCAGGCACAGACGGACGACACGCAAGACAGTCCTACCTCTGCCAATTCGTCCTCGAACACCCAAAACCAATCGCAGGGCACCGATTCCTCTACGGCCAACAGTGGCACGCCGTCCAGCACGACCGACTCAAGCCAAACAACTGACGGTTCGCAGCCGAGCACGGGCGGCCAGACGAGTGACACCACGTCGGGAACGGGCTCAGCAGACAGTAGCAACACCAACAGCTCGAGCGGAACCGCGTCCGGCACGGCATCTGACAACTCGAGCCAAGGCACGGCATCGGGCAACTAAGCACATTTGCCTCTCATAGATAACCGACCTGTACAACGGGCGCGAATCGACAACGGTTCGCGCCCGTTTGCCTTGGGCGCCGCCATGGCGAACGCTATGCGATGGTAAGATGCTTTACATGTGTAAAGAGGAGATTTGCCATGAGCAAGACAATAGTTAGGCCCACGCTATCGCTGGGCAACCACATCTATCTGTATCGCCTGCTGCGCGATGCGATTGGGTGCGGCAAGCAAACGTTTATGACACAGGTCGAGGAGGTGCTCGCCGCCGGCGACATGACCGCTTATGACCTGGGCTTTGAGTCCACGCGTGAGCTGCTCGAGGAGCTCGACGACTGCATTAAGCTGACCGTCTTTAAAGGCGGCCGCCTGTATGCCACGGTCATCGCCAACGAGGCCTGGGATGCTGCGCTTGCCAAGGGCGAGGACAAGCCCAAGACCGCCAAGGGCGCCAAGCAGTCCTACAAAAAGAAAAAGCGCGGTGAGAAGGACCTCAAGGCCGTGCGCCCCAAGCACGTTAAGCGTCCCGAGCCCGAAGCCATGGTTGAAGCCGCGCCGGAGCCCGAGCCCGAGGCAGAGATCGAAGTCGCTATTGAGGTAACAGCAGAAGCCGAAACCGAAATCGCCGCCACGACCGATTCCGAAGTCATATCCGAGCAGGAAGCCACTGTGGAGCTCAACGAAGCGCCCAAGTCGACAACCGAAGAAGCCGCTGACCAACCCGAACCGTCTGCGTTCCAAAACAGCGATGTCTTTGGCGACGAGGCCGAGGACGATCAGTCCGACGAGCCCACAGATCAAGACGCTACCGAGTCGGCGCCGGAACCCGAGACGCCGCAGCCCGCCATCTCGCTCACGGTCGTCTATGACCCCGAGAATGCCAATGCCGGCATCACCACCATGGCATCCACGCCCATCGAGGCAAAGTCGAGCGTCGAGAATGAGAGCGCGACGCAGGTTGAGGTTGAAACTGAAGCTGCAGACGCGCCCGTCACCGTGAAGCCCGCAGATTCCACAATCAAGCCGAAGACGACGCTGGAGTTCGCACCCGTCATCGAATCCGTGCCCGCCTCTGCTTGCGACCAAATTCCCGCACCGGCACCGGCTTCGGTACTCGCAGAGGCCCCAACCCCCGCACCCGTAGCGCCCGCCATCCCCGAGGACTTCCCCGTCGATTTCGCAACCGAGGTCTTCTGCCCCGGCCCGCTTCTGCACCAGCTGTCGACCTATCTCCCCTACGGCGCCGATACCCTCGGCATTGTCGGCGAGTACTACTGGATCGCCCGCGAGCGCGGTACCATCGAGGCCGCGCGAAACCGCGCAAGCTTCCCCCTGCGCTACACGCAGGCCGGCGAGCGCCGCGAGGTTGCCGTGCGCATCCGCCGCAATGCCACCGGTGGCCTCGGATCCACCTGGGCCATCGATAAAGTCGAAGAACCCGAGCAGTAACGACAAACGACTCAAATCCAAATCAGGATTTGAGCCGTTTTTATTTGTTGATGTTGCGTAACCAACAGCGAGCGGGCCGCAAGTGCCCCAGGTTGCCGTGAAAGAGGAGCGACGCGTACTTCGGTACGCGAGCGACGGCTTGAACGGCAAGATGGGCTGCTTGCGACCCGCGCAGCGTCGAGCAGTTACGCGGTTTGGAAAACCGCGTAACGATCTAGTCGCGCGTCAGCTTACGGTGGATACGATGCGGCTGGGCTGCGTCCTCGCCAAGGCGCTCGATGCGGTTGGCCTGATAGGCCTCGAAGTTGCCCTCAAACCAATACCAGTTGCCCGGATTCTCGTCGGTGCCCTCCCACGCTAGAATGTGCGTGGCGACGCGGTCCAGGAACATACGGTCGTGGCTAATGACCACCGAGCAGCCCGGGAACTCGAGCAGCGCCGCTTCGAGCGAGGACAGCGTCTCGACGTCGAGGTCATTCGTGGGCTCGTCGAGAAGCAGCAGGTTGCCGCCCTGCTTGAGCGTAAGCGCCAAGTTCAGACGGTTGCGCTCGCCACCGGAGAGTACGCCGGCGCGCTTCTGCTGGTCCTGGCCTTTAAAGCCAAAGCTCGCCACATAAGCACGGCTCGGAACCTCGGTCTCACCGACCATCATGTGGTCCAGGCCATCCGAGACGACCTCCCACAGGTTCTTATCGGGGTCGATGCCGGAACGGTTCTGATCGACATAGGAGATCTTGACGGTCTCGCCCACCTCGAGCTCGCCCGAAGTCAGCGGCTCCAGGCCCACGATGGTCTTGAACAGCGTGGTTTTGCCCACACCGTTGGGGCCGATGACACCCACGATACCGTTGCGCGGCAGGGTGAACGATAGGTCGTCGATGAGCACACGGCCATCGAACTCCTTGTGCAGGTGATGAGCCTCGAGCACCTTGTTGCCCAGACGCGGGCCCACGGGGATGCGGATGTCGGTCCAGTCGAGCTTCTGGCTTGCGCGGGCCTCGGCCTCCATCTCCTCGTAACGAGCCAGACGGGCCTTGTTCTTGGCCTGGCGAGCCTTGGGCGAGCTGCGTACCCACTCGAGCTCGGCCTCCATGCGCTTGGCGAGCTTGGCGTCGCGGTTGCCCTGCGCCTCGATACGGGCGGCCTTGGTCTCCAGATACGTGGAGTAGTTGCCCTTGTAGGGATAAAGGTGACCGCGGTCTACCTCGCAGATCCACTCGGCAACGTTATCCAGGAAGTAGCGATCGTGCGTGACGGCAAGCACCGCGCCCTGGTAGTTGTGCAGGAAGTGCTCGAGCCACAGGATCGATTCGGCGTCCAGGTGGTTCGTGGGCTCGTCGAGCAGCAGCAGGTCGGGAGCCTCGAGCAGCAGCTTGCACAGGGCCACGCGACGGCGCTCGCCGCCGGAAAGCACGTTGACCGGCATGTCGGAATCGGGCAGCTGCAGGGCGTCCATGGCCTGGCCGAGCTTGGAATCGATATCCCAGCCGTCGGCGGCGTCGATCTCGTCCTGGAGCTTGCCCATCTCGGCCATGAGGGCGTCCATGTCGCAATCCGGGTCGCACATCTCCTCGCCGATCTTGTTGAAGCGATCGACCTTGGCAATCATGTCGCCAAACGCCATGCGCACGTTCTCGATGACGGTCTTGTCATCGTCGAGCGGCGGCTCCTGCTGCAAGATGCCCACGGTGTAGCCGGGAGTGAGCCTGGCATCGCCGTTGGAGACCTCCTCGATGCCGGCCATAATCTTGAGCAGGGTCGACTTGCCCATACCGTTGGGGCCCACGACGCCGATCTTGGCACCGGGGTAGAAGCTCAGGGTCACGTCGTCAAGGATCACCTTGTCGCCATGGGCCTTGCGAGCCTGATACATCTGGTAGATAAACTCTGCCATTTGCCTGTTCTATCCTTTCTACCTGCTGTTTCCCTATTCTTGATTCGCTTTAGTGGAAACGAAATGAGAAAACCAGCTCTGAAACGTAACGAAAAAGGGGCATGGTTGCCCACACCCCCTAATACTACCTGGGAAAAGTCCCCCGGAACATACCATGAACTGCGTACGCTAGTTTTCCGCAACCTTAACGAGCGGCTCGCTGCGATTTGCGCCACAACAGATACGAGTAGACGTAAACGGCTCCAACCGAACCAAACGCCAGAGCCGCAATCACCGCGGCGACGACTTCACTCGAAAGCACGCTACCTGCCACGCCCATCACAATCAGGCCAATACCCAGCACCATAAAGCAGGCGCCGCCAAAACGCTGCGTACGGCGCCAGTTCTCGGGATCGGCAAGCGCCCAGGGTGTCTTGATACCGAGCGTATAGTTCTGCTTCACACGCGGCAAGTAGTTGCCTACGCCGATGAACAGCAAACCGACAACACCGGAAATCAGCACGTTAACCGAACCGACCGCCGGCACTACGCCCCAGACCGTAAGCTCTCCCAGCCAGCTTATGGCGCACATGAACAAGGTGAAGGCGATTACGAAGCCCTGGTAGAACTTGCCCGAGGTTCGATATGCCTCACCTTTGGGGTCGATGCGCGGCACCATGCAGAACATTGCGAGAAGCGCCAGAGGCAGCACGCCGAGCGCGGAGGCCATCCAACTAGGACCCCAACCGTCGACGGCGCCGTTCGCGCCCCAGTGCGTGGGAATCTGTGCAAGCAGGCTCGGCATCACCATGAGGTGCGCTACAACATTAATAGCGCAGACCACAACAAGCATGGCCCACACGCGCGACGATACCCCCGTGGCGTGAATGCCCTTGTTTTCGTTATTCATCCTTATCACCTTCCGTGTTTGTAAAGCCCATAAACCAACCGATCAAGTCCTGCATGACGGTGGTGTTTAAGCTGTAAACGGTGTTTTGGCCATGACGTTCGTCGGTCACCAACCCGGCGTTTTTGAGCGTCGCCAAGTGATGGCTCAACGACGGCTTGCTGATGTCAAAATGCTCGGCAAGCTCCCCGGCCGTGCAATTGCCCTCGCGCAGCAGTTCCAAAATGTGACGCCGTGTAGGATCGGCCAGCGCCTTAAAACCCTCTCCCGGCATAAGACCTCCTCTCGTCATCTCTCATGACGCGCACACTATACTCGATATTTAGATGTTTGTCTAACTATCTAATCTTGTACTCAAAAAAATAGCCGCCTCCGCGTAATGCGAAGACGGCCACTTCTCACGCTACAAACGTGTTTTAGAGTTGGCCAACCCGCTGCAACGGGTGCCATCTGCTTCAATCTTATGCGAACCCCGATCCCATTTCAACAAGCCCAAGGGCTCAAATGGAATCGCGATAACACCTATAATGGCGATAGCTAAAACACGATTCGCTTCCCCATCGGAGGATGTCTATGACCGAAACCGCTGCCGCTCTCGTCGAGACACGCGACACCAAGCTCGAGATCATCATGGGCCGCGAGGCACTCGATAAGCTCGCCGATGCTACGGTGTTGGTGCTCGGCTGCGGAGGCGTGGGCTCCAACTGCTGCGAGGCACTCGCCCGCGGCGGCATTGGTCATTTCGTCATTCTGGACAAGGACATCGTCGCGCCCAGCAATATCAATCGCCAAGCTATCGCCTTTCACAGCACCATCGGCAAGCGCAAGGTCGATGTTATGGAAGCCATGATCCACGACATCAATCCCACCGCCACCGTTATCAAACGCACCGAATACCTGCTGAGCGACAACATCGACGAGTTCTTCGCGAGCGTTTTGGAGCAGACGGACGGCAAGCTCGACTACGTCGTCGACGCCATCGACACCATCTCGGCCAAGCTCACCATTGCCAAATATGCTCAGGACCACGACATTCGTTTGGTTAGCTCCATGGGCGGGGCCAACAAGCTCCATCCCGAGTGCCTCCGCTTTGCCGACATTTTCGATACGGTACGTGACCCCATGAGCCGCATCATGCGCAAAGAATGCAAGAAGCGCGGAATCAAGAGCCTGCATGTACTGTTTAGCTGCGAGGAATCGGTTAAGACACAGCCCCGCGACCCTTCCAACATCCACGAGCGCACCGAGCTGGGAACCGCCAGCTTTATGCCGCCCATCATGGGCCAGATGATTGCCGGCGAGGTTATCCGCCAGATCAGCGGCCGCGGCACTGAGCGCGTACGCTCCGATGGCCAACGTCTGGACTAGCGGAGCGCACCGAGATGGAGCCCCGGTTATTTGATGCACACTGTCATCTTGATTTAATGGCTCACCCGGACGCCGTTGCCGATGAGGCGACGGCGCTGGGCTTGGGTCTATTTGACTGCGGCGTCAATCCGCGCGACTTTTCGGCCGCAAACGAGCGCGCCTGTCGCCAACCAGGCATCATCGCCGGCGTTGGGCTTCACCCCTGGTGGCTCGCCGATGGCCACTGCGGTTTTGTCGAAGTCAATCTGCTTTGCGAAGTTGCTGCCCAAGAACGCTACATCGGCGAAGTCGGACTCGACTTTTCCGCGCGCTTTGCTGGAAGTGAGCCGCTACAAATACAGGCACTTAACCGGCTCTGCGATGCGCTCGTGCAGCATCCTCTTACCGGGCGCGTGATATCAATTCACGCCGTTCGTTCGGCAGGAGCCGTACTGGACGTCCTCGAATCGCATGGACTACTCATCCCAAACCCCGACTCCCCCGTTATCATCTTCCACTGGTTTAGCGGTACTTCGGACGAACTCGTCCGCGCGCGTAATGCGGGCTGTTATTTTTCCGTCAACGAACGCATGCTCGCGACCAAGCGCGGTCGCGAATACGCACGACAGATTCCACTCGACCGCCTACTGCTCGAGACCGATGCGCCGGCCGAACCAAACACAGAAACAAGCGCGCAGTCGCTCATCAAATCGCTCACAAGGACCTCGATGCGCATTGCCTCACTCAAAAACTGTGACGCAAAGCGCATCGAGTCGGCAGTTTTAACAAATGCGCACTCTGTTTTTGACCTTCGCTAACCCCTGTGGGCAAAAAATGCCAAGGGACATGCGAATCGCACAACGCAGTCCCTATTGGTAGGCAGTACAATTCGGCAGCTTTACACCAATTCGTGCATGAGATCACGGTTGCGTGCATACAATTCGTCAAAGATATGACGACGCGACGCATATAACTCGTGGGCAGCCATATCGGGCTCGATTGTTTGCGCAACGCCAAGGACTTGGGCGAGTTCATCCCATGATGCGTAGGCGCCACCTGCGAGAGCTGCCATGATGGCATCACCGAAGCATGCACCCACCGTAACCTTGGCAACCGAGACCTCGCGCCCGCATACGTCGGCGATAGTCTGCATCCAAACTGGATTCTTGGTTCCGCCTCCGACAAGCATAATGCGCCCAATTGGCAGTCCATGCTCTCGCTCGATAATGTCGACATGGGATGCAACAGTATACGCGACGCCTTCCAAGGCGGCGCGAACCATATGGGCTCGCGTATGCCTTCCGGTCAGGCCAAAGAAGACGCCACGCGCCGCGGGATCATTGAGCGGAGTACGCTCCCCCGCAAAGTACGGCAGACACAGGAGCCCATCGGCACCCGGCGCCACGTCGGCGGCATCATGCGCCATAACCGAATATGCATCGGGGCCACCGTGGTCCTCGGCCTCCACGGCATCACGATACAGCTCTTGGCGCAGCCACGATGTGAGCGCACCCGCCGTATTGGTCCCCGCGCAGATCCCGTAAGTTCCGGGAATGATAAACGTCCCTGGCCACAGGCGGGCATCATCGATCATATGATCAGCTAGGTAGATGAAATACGCCGTACTCCCCAACTGAACCATCATATCGCCGGGACGGAATACACCCGTCGAAATGGCCTCGGCACCAGAGTCGCCCGTTCCCACTAAGACAGGTGTCCCTGCCGCGAGCCCCGTCGCCTCTGCCGCACGCTGCGTAATCACCCCGGCAATATCGGTAGCCGACATTACCTCCGCCATCTGGTCAGGCCGGCAGAAACGAGCACATTCCCGAGCATCAACCTTCCAAGTGTAGCGGTCATATAGGGGAAGAAAATCCTCCGCCAAATAACGGTCCACCGTAAAACGCCCCGTCAACTTTGCGCATAGAAACGACGACGCCGTCAGGAACTTCGCGGCACGTTCGTGCACCTCGGGCATATTCTCCTTAAACCACAAGATCTTGGGAGCAATATCTGACGAACAGGGATCGTGCCCGAAAAGCTCGCGTGCGCGGTCTGACCCATATTCGGAAAGAAGCTCGTCAATCTGCGGCTTCGAACGTGCATCGACTCCATACAAAATCGCGGGTGCCAGCGCGTTGCACTCGGTATCGACCGGCACACAGTCGCAACCCAATGCGGAAAGGCCCACGCATCCGATCTGCGCCGCGTTAACCCCCGATTGCATCACCAGCTCGCGCGACAAGCGGCAAAAATCGCCCCACCAAACTGCCTCCGCATCATGCTGGTACCATCCATCACACGGGTTGTCCGTCTCGTGTCCACAAGAGGCTTGGCAAACGATATTGCATCGATCATCGATTAAAACGCCTTTAGAGGCGCTTGTCCCAATATCAATACCCAGATAGAGCGCCATAGGTGCCTACTCCCCTCGCGCCGTACGAGCGGCAGCCATAAAACGAGCTACCCGCTCAACATCAACCGGGGCATCCAGCTTTCCGTCGCGCTTTAAGCAGGTGCCGACAAACGCGCCATCGTAGTGAGCAAATACGTCAGCCACGGTATTTTCGCGACAACCGGTGCCACATACCACAGGCACTTCGCCAACACGCTCGCGGACTTCATCGGCAAGCTCGCCCGAAGCGCCACGACCGGCAGCCGAACCGCCGATGACCATTGCATCCGGAAGGCAATTAAAGAGAAGTGAATCGGCAATGTCCGCAGTCGTGCGGTCGTTGAGATAAACCTCCCCCTCGCTCGTGATGAAGTGAAAAAGCTTGAGGTCGTCCAAGCGCAGCGCCGCCTTGCGACGCATGGTGTGAGCGAAATCTCGGTTAATCAGCCCAAGATCACCGGCCCAGGCACCGCAAAAATTGCAGCGTGTGAACTGCGCGTCGACGGCAGCGCACAGCTCGATTGTGGCATCACCATCGTAAATAGCCTCAGCTCCCCAAGGGGTCGACAGATCATGGGATAGAGCCCCGATTACATAGCCCATCGATGCAAGGGTTGAGGGAGAAACGTGCTGCTCATAGGGCATCGAGAGCTCATTGGTAATCAAAATGCCATCGACACCGCCCTGCTGCAACGCCTCGAGATCGCGCTTGGCGGCTTCCACGACCTGCGACACGCTTCCGCCCGGGTAATACAGTGGATCGCCCGGCAGAGGACGCAGGTGCAGCATTCCGATAACCGGCTTTTCGGTCTTGAACATCGAGGTTAGAAACGACATAACGTGCTCCTTCATAGAGTTATTGCAGGGACGTTACTCCCCCAGCACCTCGACGTACACTTTTCGCTTCTGCGGACCGTCAAACTCCGCAAGATAGATGTTCTGGGCACTTCCGCACACGATGTGGCCATCTTGGACGGGAAAGAAGCAACTGTTTCCACAAATCATGCTCTTGATATGCCCACAGGAGTTGTTGCCGGTGGCTCCATAGCTCGGCAGGAAGTGTGCATGCGCATAGGGGGCATCGAGTGGGGCGATGCGATCAAGCGTCTCCATAAGATCCGTCTCCACGCAGGGCAGCCCCTCGTTTACCACGATTCCACAGGTCGTATGCGACAAAATAATCGCTGCCAAGCCATTGGTCACCGAGCTGCGTTCGATGGCAGCGTGCACGTCTTCGGTAATATCGATGAACTGGTCCGGAGCAGTCGATAGATAGCTCAATGTCTCGAGCGTCACCATGTTTACTCATCCCCTTCAAGAAAACGCAGGGCATTACCCCAGTAGAGCCTTTCTCGCGCATCATCGCGCATGGGCACGGTATCGAGCGCCCGCTTGAGTTTGAATGCACGGAAGCGCGGCGTATTGCTGGCGAACATCACTTGGTGCGATAGCGCGCGCTCATACCACAGCGGCCCCATATCGACCGTGAAAAGACGCTGCATCATCTCCTCGGGCGAATCGATGTAAGTGATAGAGGTGTCCGTGTAGCAGTTGGGATACTTGAGCAGCATCGCCACGGTCTCGCGTACCCAGGGCCAGCCAAAGTGAGTCAAACTAAAGCGCACATTTGGATGCGTTGCGATTGTATGCTCAAATGCAAGCGGGTTACTGCGCGAGAGCTCTGCGCCAGGCCCCCAAGACATACCGGCATGGAAAACCACCGGCTTGTTATAGCGCTCGCACAGCTCGTAAAGCGGCTCGGCCACAGCATCATCGGGGGCAAAACCCTGCTTTGCAGGATGCAGGCAAAGCCCCTTTGCCCCCAACTCGGTAAAGGCGCGCTCCAATTCGTCTGCGGCACCGCTCACCTGCGGGTCTACGCTCGCAAATCCCCACAGACGATCGGGATGCGCGGCAACCAGCATGGCAATCTGGTCGTTGGTGCCAAAGTGCCCTCCGCATGCCGTGGTTACATCGAGCGGCATGAGCAAGCTCTTCTGCACATCGCAGACGTCCATCTCAACTTGAAGCTCGTCCCAATCCATGGGACCCATATGCCCCATACCAAATTCTCGTGACCAAAAACCGAATCCATCAGGCTCATCACCCGGCGTACAGATCTCGCCGTAGAGCATGGGCTGAACCAACATGTCGACAACCATTTCGTACTCCTTTCCAGGCATTTGACCCTAGTACGGCTCAAACGAACCAATCACTCGGGACGACAGCTCAGCGCCCGCCTTCATACACGCCGGAATATCAAGGCCATCGATCACGCCCTTGGTAAACCCGGCAATATACGAGTCGCCGGCACCCACGGTATTAACGACCTTCTCCGCCGGTACGATCCCGCACTCATAGAAGCGCTCACCGTCATAGGCAATGCTTCCCTTCTCGCCAAGCGTGGCAACCGCAACGCGCGGTCCCAATTCCTGCACGTGGCGTACCCAGTCTCGCAGCTCCGGAGTGTCCTCTTCAAACGACATGAATGCATAGTCAACGTAAGGAAAATGATTCTCGCAGGCATATTCGGGATCCTGGCTGAACACCGAGAAGTCCATAACCACCGTCTTGCCCGCATCATGCCATTCGGGCAGGAGGTCCAAACAATTGCCAAACAGGTCGGTATGAATGATGTCATGCTCTAGGATAAACGCCCGGTCATCTTCATTCGGACGATATGTCTCCATTACGCCATCGATTGCCTCGAGATGCACGCGATCGACGCCGTCTTTCAATGCCATGAGCATCACCGAGGTGTCGCCATCCTCCACCCGCAGATGTGAGATATCGAGCCCCTCAGCGGCCAGCGCCTCTCTCATCTTGTCTCCGTACTCGTCCTTGCCGACAACCGACACGGCGGATACCGAAACGCCCATTCGTGCAAGATGGATACCCCAGTCAATGCCATTACCAGTCGGATAGAACACGCCGATGTTTTGATAGACGTCCGCACAGCAAAAACCAGCCGCGCACGCTTTAATACCCATGGTCTTCTCCAATGTTCAAAAGGGGACCCACCACATGGCGAGCCCCCCTTTTCGCGTTTCGCTTATTGTTTTGCATCGGCCGTCCAAGGCCTCATAGCCAGACCGCCGTACGCTTTCTTAAGCTATTCGACGATTGGTGCTCCGTGGCCCCAAGACCCTTCCATACCGCACACGGTCGAGGCAAACCCGGCAGCAAAGTCGAGCGCGCGCTCGATGGCCTCGGCGCCATCCTCACCGCGCTTGGCGGAATCGAGATAGCACATCAAAAACGAGGTGAGGAACGAGTCGCCCGCCCCCATGGTGTCCTTCATGTCCGTTACCGGTTTAGCCAGCTGGCGGTAATAACGCTCGCCGTCGTAAGCAATGCAGCCCTCGGCGCCCGCCGTAGCCGACACAAAACGCGGACCCAGGCCCTTCACCCATGCCAGACGCTCGCGAATCTCGTCCTCACTCGCAGCATCCGCCGCACTAAAGAATGCGAAATCGACGTAGGGCGCAATCTGCTCGTAGTACTCGTCGGTAGAGTCGTCCGAAAAGTCAAAAGAGACCGTGACGCCCGCAGCCTTCAGCTTGGGTAGCTCGCGCTCGGTAAAGCAATAGTTGCCCGAATGAACCACATCGAACTGCTTCATGTACGAAAGGTCAAAGCGATCGAGGACATAGCGCGCATCGCCACGGATACCGCCCTCGTTGGAGCCGAGGAAGACACGGTCACCGTCAACGACGGTCACGCGAGCCGCTCCGTTCTCGCCAATCATCTGCTCGCACTTGTCAAGCTCGATACCCTCATCCTCGAGGCTTGCAATGACATGCTCGGCAGCGGCGTCATTGCCAAAAATGCCCATGTATGCGGAGCGTGCGGCACCGCATTTCTTGGCATAAACGGCGAAGTTCACCGCGTTGCCGCCAGGATACATGGTGTGGATATGCTCATAGCGATCGACGACGTTGTCGCCAAATCCGAGCGCGTTAACGTTAAATGCCATGGTATTTACCCTTCTAGTACTCGACAACGCCCATGTAGCGACGGAAATCGGGATCGTGATCAAACACCTTGCCGCGTGCGGCACGCAGCTCGCAGTTCATGGCGTAGAACAGCACCGGGTCCAGATAAGCACGGACGCTCGCCGGCACGGCCTCCATACCGTACTCCTTGGCATCGAGCACCATCAGCGTATCGGTATGCGTCTTAAGGAACGCCAGGGCGCGCTCGTCCATAGCACGGCACTCGCTGGAGCCCATCTGCAGGAAGTAAAAAACGCCATCCTGAGTAGCCTCGAAGGGGCCATGGAAGTACTCGGCAGAGTGGATGTAGCTGCAGTGCTGCCACTGCATCTCCATAAGAGAGCAGATAGCGAAACCGTAGGTCTGGCTAAAGTTGGGACCGCTGCCCAGAATATAGAAGAACTCGTGCTCCTGGCAAAGCTTGGCAAAGCGATCGCCCAGCTCGGCATTTACCTTCTCGCGTGCCGGGGGAAGAATCTTATCCATCTCGGCAATACCGGCATACATATCGGCGAGATCGGCGTAGCCCTCCTGCTGATCGAGCAGCTCTGCCGCAAGCGACAGCGAAATGCCGGCGGGGACCTCGGCCTGCGGCACACCCTCGCCCCACGGGTAGACCCACGTGGTCCACTTGCCGGAGTCGATCTTGGATCCAGCGTTGTCGGTCTGGGCGATCACCGTAGCGCCGGCGGCAAGGGCAATCTCGCAGCCCTCGACGACCTCCGGGGTGTTGCCACTGTGGCTACAAGCGATGACCAGAGACTTCTCGCCCAGACGACGCGGACGCATAATGTCAAATTCACGCGCGGTATAGATATACGAAGTGAAGGTGGTTGCCTCGCGCTGCAGAAGCTCATGAGCCGGGATCAAATCGATCATGGAGCCACCGCAAGCAATCCAGTAGACGCTGTCGAACTTGCCCTTCTCGGCAATTGCCTCTTTAATCAGATCGTGTGCGTTCATATCCAGTTCCTTTCTTGTTTGGCCCGCAATCAATGACGTTGGTTGCGTGGCCGATGGTTGTTTTAGTCAATCAGATATTTCTCGAATGCGGCCATGTTCTTGGCATCTGCCGCTGCCGGGTCATCGTAGTAACGACCATCCGTGATTTCCTGGCCCAGCATGCCGTCGAAACCATGGGCGTTGAGTGTGGCGACGAAGGCGTCCATATCGTGCTTGCCATCGCCCCACACCAGATGGCCATACGGGTCGCCGTCGATAAAGTGCATCTCGTGAATTGCCCCATCACCAAAGGCGGCAAACCAGTCCTCGAGCGTCTCGCCTGCAACGCCCATCGCGGTTGTATCAACCATGGGCTGTAAGTACGGGCTCGCGACCTCGTCAATCATGCGCTTCGCATCGGAAACCGTCGTCACAAGGTTGCTCTCCTCGGGACGCAGGCTTTCCATCGTAAGCACCAGACCGTGCTCGCCGGCATACTCCGCCAGAATGGACAAGTGCTCGCGGCTGCGCTTCCAGGCTTCCTCGCGGTCCTCGTCCCAGTCGCCCCAGCCCGAGTTGATGGACATACGGTCGCACCCAAGTACCTCGGCAAGCTCAATGCCGTGCTTAAAGTACGCCAGGCTGCGCTGTTCATGCAGCGGTTTGCGTGCGCAATACTGCCAAGGATAGACAACATTCTCGGGGCACAGAGTACGATACCTAAGCCCACGGTCTGCAGCCTTTTTCGCCAAGACCTCAGCCTCAAAGTAGCCCGTATGGTCGAGCGTCACATGCGGCTCTGCACACCACAGCTCAATGGACTCAAAGCCCAAGCGCTGCTGCACATCAAGGAAGTAATCGAACGACCACATGATGTAGTGGATATTCATGCCCGCAATCTGTTCGCGGTGCAGCGTCGGTTTGGATTCAGACATCTTATGCCTCCTTATTTCGATCGAACACGATTTGTCCGTCCGACATCGTCATATCAACCGCAAGATCGCGTGCGTCGCGATAATCGAGGTCGAACACATCCCGATCGAGCACGCAGATATCGGCAAGCTTGCCAACCTCAAGCGTACCCAGCTCGTCTTCGCGCATCAGATCGTACGCGCCCCCGGCAGTCCAAGCGCGCAAGAGCTCGACAAGCGTCAGCGTGTTGACCTCATTCACGGGCAGTCCGTCGGCGAAGAATCCGCCGCACGCGCTGTAGATTGACTCGCCCAGGCTCGGAATCAGCAGCGGCAGATCCGTGCCACAGCACACTGTGCATCCGGAATCTTCCATGCCGCGGCGATTCCAGCTGTGCAAAAGTCGCGTCTCGCCAATTTGTCGACGCATCATCGACAGGCAATCCTCGCGCCGGTCCAGCGTCAGAATCTGCGGATAGACCTCGCAAATTCCACCTAACTTGCCAAACTCGACAAGATCGGTCGGGTCAGAGTTCTCGAGATCGGTAATCGCATGGCGGCGAAGCATCCGTCCATGCTCGTCTCGAGGCAGCGAGGCATAGAGTGCCACGGTGCGACGAACGGCGCCATCGCCCTGGCAATGCAAGGAATATCGGAAGCCGTCAGCATCAATTGCACGCAGCTCGTTCTCAATCAGATCCCACTCTGGCTCCTCGACGACCGTCTTGCCGGCAGCGCCCGCAGCGGCCGTGTCCTCATAGGGGTCTATCATCTCGGCAAGCCCCACCCATACGCCGCGATCGGTCATACGGTTGAAGCCAGAAAAACGAACGAACGGTCCCCGGAAGCGCTCTCGCGCCTCGCGGGCATATGCCAGATTTGCACCGGCGCCCACCGGCTGCGACATCATAGAGACGCGAACCGTCAGCTCACCAGATTCCTCACGGCGAGCCATTTCGTCGGCAAAGCCGTAGTAGTCATCAAACGCCATTTCCTTGATGGCGGTAACGCCGCGCTCGTTAAGCATGCTCATGTAGTCCGAATACCCGGCACGCACCTCGGGCAGCGCGAGGAAATCGCTCATCATGCGCCAGATCTTCTCGGCATAGCACGCCTGGGGTGTAAAGCCATATCGCGCACTGGCGGCAGCATTGAGAACGCAGGTCTCCGCGCCCGGCGTAAAGCAGACGACAGGGATATCGCCAAAACACTCGTCAAACACAGCTGCTGTATTTGCGTTCTCGGCATCCGATGCCAACGTTTCGGGTAGGTTGTGGCCAAAAGCCGCCGCGCAATCCGGATGACCTTCTTTCCATGCACGCAAGAGCGACACGGCCTCTTTGGCATCAGCGATGCCGGACAGATCAGACCCCAACGTCCGCAGCGCCCAACCTGTATAGAAGGTATGCACATCGATCAGGCCAGGCATGACGGTGCGGTCGCCCAGGTCAACTACCTCGTCCGCCTGGGTCAAATACGAAGCTACCTCACACTTGGTGCCAACAGCCTCAATTCGATTGCCACGGACCGCTACGAAACCTTCAAACGGCAGGTCCCCCGTACCGGTAAAGACGCTCTTAGACGTCAGAACCGTCAAACGATCGGACATCACAACCACCTACGCCGGAAGCATGCCGGAAATGGCAGTAATGACCAAGCCAAACACGACCATGAAAATGAAGAACTTCCAAATGGTCTTCCACCATTGGCCAAACGAAATCTTAGCCACGGCAAGGCCGGCGACCGTCATGCCCGCCACGGGGCTGATGGTGTTGATGGTCTGGTTGGCAAACTGGAGCGCGGTGACGGCCGCCTCGGGATTGAGGCCCATGAGCTCGGTCAGGGGGCCCATAACGGGCATGGTGAGCGCCGCCAGGCCAGAACTCGAGGGAACCAGCAAAGAGAGCAGACCAAGGACGACATACATAAACGTGGTGTAGACGGCGGCGGGTGCACCGGCGAGCGCGGTAGCGAGCGCCTGGAGGATGGTGTCGATGATCATGCCGCCCTCGGCGATGACCAGAATACCGCGAGCGATACCGATAACGACGGCAGCGTACGCAAAGTCGGCGAGACCCTTAACGAACTCCTCTGCGATCGTCTGCTGGTCAAGGCCGCCCAGGATACCGGCAAGCAAGCCCATGCCAAGGAACACGGCGGAAATCTGATTCATGTACCAGCCCTGGGTAACAAGACCCCAGACGATAATGCCCATACCGCAAGCAAAATCGATAAGCACGAGCTTCTGACGGATAGTGAACTCTTCCTCGATGGAGGCATCGGTCACGGAAAATTCAATACGCTTGAGCTTATCGTCCTCGTACACAATGGACGACTCGGGGTTTTTCTTGACGCGCATGGCGTAGCGCATGGCCCATGCGATACCGACGGCAGTGAAGATGACCCAAGAAACGGCGCGCAGCCACAGTTGCGGATTACCCTCGATGCCAATGATGCCTTGGGCGATCAAAACATTAAACGGGTCGATGGTCGAAGCACAATATCCCAGGTTAGGACCAAGGAAGCAGATGATGAATGCCGTCATCGAGTCATAACCGATACCCATCATGATGGGAATGAAGATGGCATAGAACGGCAGGGCTTCCTCAGACATACCAAACGTAGTGCCGCAAATGGACAGCAATGTCATCGTGATGGGGATGATGAGGATGTCCTTGTTCTTGAGCTTTTTAATCACACGGCTCATGCCGGCATTCAAAGCGTTGGTCTTGGTGATGATCGCGAACGATCCGCCAATCAATAAGACGAACGCAACGACGTCGGCAGCCTCTTGGATACCCTTGGTGGGCGCTTGCAGAACCGCGAAGATATCCTGGCCCAGATTGATGGTCTCGCCGGTCTCGGAATCGGTGTAGTTTTTATCGACCTGTTCATAGGTTCCAGCAACGGCGACTTCACGCTCGCCCGCCGCTGTCGAAATCGTCTTGCGCTGATACTGACCAGAGGGAACGATCCAAGTCAGGACCGCAAAGACAACGATCAGCAAGAACATGATCGTATAGACATGCGGTAATTTGAACTTAAAACGTCTGTTTGTCTTCTTCGCCTTCGTATCTGACATAGATACCTCCAAAGAACTCGAGACTGCATCGCATCTCGCTTCAACGTTTGCACAATGCAAACGTTCTATGACGTCCCATAGATTACCAGCAGCTTTTCCCTTCATCAAGATAATTTCAAACTGATTGCCGCAACGCGGTTGAACGGTTGTGTTCGCGCCGTGAACGGTATGGAAACGCCCGGTGAGATGATCCACCGGGCGCTTCCATTCGCAATGTCCTAGATGTCAAAAACGTAGCGAGACCCAACGATCCGCTGACGACCGATGATAAACGGCCGCCGTTGCTCATCGAAAAAGAAGGCTTCCATATAAAACAAGGGTTCGCCAACGGGAACTGCCAACAGCCGAGCGACCTCGGGCGACGCGCACGCGATCTCGAGCGTGCACGGGTCGGTAAACGCGGGCGTGCGGCCCGTTCGGTTGCGCACGAACTCAAAAATGGATTGGTTAGATAGAGGTGCCGTTGATAGATAGGCGTTGTCCTCGTAAACGTATATGTTGTTCTCGAGCATGACGGGGACTCCATCGGCAGTACGTACACGCTCAACGCAAATCAAATCAGTTCCAACGGGAACACCAAAGAACTGCGCTTCGGTAGAATCTGCTGGCAGTATCTTTCTCGAAATGACGCACGCCCCCGGTTCCATTCCGTTAACGCGGCATGCGTCCGAAAAACTCTGGACGTCATCCTTCTGGCGAATCTTGCGCTTGAGCTTGGGGGCATTGACGAACGTGCCTTTCCCCTGTCGCTTCGTTAGATAGCCCTGCTGGACGAGCTCCTCAATAGCACGTCGCACGGTAACGCGGCCAACTTTATAGCTCTCAGCCAATTCGAATTCGTTGGGTATCCGCGCGCCTGCCTTGTAGGCGCCGGAGTTGATTTCGTTTTTAATGATATCGATAACCTGTTGGTACAGCGGTATCGCTGCTTTACCGTCAGTTAGCCCTTCAGTCGGTGGCATATACCCTCTCCAAGCACGATTAAGTCTAAAGCGGGCTTAAGGGCATTCAACAAGCCCTTAAGCCCGCATTAGCATAAAGTATGCTTGCTGCCGCACCAAAATGTCGGGTATTTACTCATCTGACCCGAAAAACGCGCAACTACCGCGCTCCTAAGAAAGCGTGAGCAGCTCCGGCAGCTGGTCGATAATCTTGTCCGCGGCATCCTGGCTAAAGCCAAAGCGCTCCTCGCGCTTGGCAATAACTGTCAGGCCGGCTCGCTTGCCGGCAGTGATGCCAGGCACCGAATCCTCGACGCAGCAGCAGCGATTCGCGGGCAGCCCCAGCAGGTCCAGCGCATGCAGGTAGATGTCGGGCTCGGGCTTGCTCTCCTTAAACTGCTCGCCGCTCACTACATACTCAAAGGCATCCGACAGCCCGCACGCATCGAGCACTTCCTCGATGCTATCCATGGGAGACGAGCTGGCAAGCGCCACGCGAACGCCGCGGCGCGGCAGCTCTCGAATCGTATCCACGGCGCCTGGGTTAATCAAAGCCTGATAGTCGCGCGGACGCTTATGAGCCCACTCGTCCCAACGGGTCAACGCTTCCTCGCCAGTTAAATGCCCCTTACCGGCGCGCTCAAACCAATCGACCAGCATACGCAGGAAGAACTGATGCGAAGTACCGACCTGCCCATTTAACTCCTCTTGAGTCAGATTAAGCCCAAGCTCCTTGGCAAACGCGGCGGTCTCGCCCAGGTAGTAATACTCGGTATCGACAATCACGCCGTCCATGTCAAAGATAACGGCGTCGAACGGAAATGCGGACACGGCACCCTCCCTAACAAAAGGGCGCCCGCAAGCGGACGCCCGAACCATGCATTATCGGCGATTCTAACCCAGCAGCTTATCCAGCGCCACCGCAATACCATCTTCGTTGTTATTGGCGGTCACCATCTGGGCCACAGCCTTAACCTCATCGACGGCGTTTCCCATGGCAACACCGGTACCAGCCCACTCGATCATGGACTTGTCGTTCTGGCCGTCGCCAAACGATACGACCTCGCTGGCATCGATGCCGAGCTTGGGCAGGGCACCCTCGAGCGCGCGGGCCTTGTCAATACCGGGCGCCGTGTACTCAAAGTACCAGTCGGCCGTAAACATGCCCGAAAGCGTCTGCTTAAAGGGCGCATACATCTCCTCGTAATGCGCCTGCAGGTAGGCCGGATCGCCCGCCGTCAGCAGCTTGTCCACGGGATAAGTGTCCACGACCTCATGCAAGCTCTCGACCTCGCGGATCTTAAGGTCGCAGGCATCGCGCTCGTATTTGACAATGTTTTTCTGCGAGCCATCCGGCAGCGTAATCATGCAGTGGTACGAGTCCTCGACATGCAAGTCGCGACCGAGCGAGATCATGGGGATCACATCATAGTTTTGCAGATGATCAATCAGACGGTGCAGCTCGTCAGCCGGCATGGCCTGGTCAAAAAGAACCTCATCGGTCTGAGCGTCGACCACATGCGCGCCATTGAAAGCGACTAGCAGACCATCATGGTTTTGAAGGTCGAGCTCCTGCGCCAAGGCGTGCAGCCCCCATGCGGGACGACCCGAAGCCAAGATGAGCTTAATGCCCGACTCCTGCGCCGCGAGCAGCTTCTCGCGCGTACGCGGGCTAATCACTTTCTGATCGTTGGTGAGCGTACCGTCGATATCCATCGCGATGGCTTTGATTGCCATATATGCCTCCCTGTCATTGAACAACCTTGTCTGAGCCATCATACAGAACACCCATCGCGACTCCGTTTACAACGGGCAAAAAGTCATATTGTCTCGAACATGAACAGCGTGTGGTCGTGAAGCTTTATCGCTCAGGTCAAATACGTCTGCTAGCGACGCTCATCCGTCGGTGCGCCCTCGACGATCGCGATGCCCGCCGATGCACCTAACGCGCTGGCGCCGGCCTCGATGAATGCGCAGGCCTCTTCGTAATTATGGATACCGCCCGCCGCCTTGATTGCCACGGCATCGCCGAGCACCTCGTGCATCAGCCGCACGTCCTCGAGCTTAGCACCGCCAAAGCTTCTGCCGGTCGATGTCTTAAGGAATCCCGGCTTGGCCTCCAGCGCGATCTCGCATACACGGCGCTTGGCGGCGTCGTCGCCGTCCAGCTTGCACATCTCGACGATTACCTTGTCAGTGATGCCATGCGCGCGACAAAAATCAGCAATGGTAGTCATCTCGCGCTCGATGGCATCAAAATCGCGGTTCTCGATCGACCTCTGATTCAAAACGTAGTCAATCTCGGTAAAGCCACACGCAGCGTATTCCTCAAACCTCGCAAGCTTCTCCTCGAGCGCCATAGTGCCCTGGGGAAAGTCGATAGCGCCGGCAAGGATGATGTCAGAGTCCTCGAGCATGGCGCGGCCCGTCTCGTACTCCTGCAGGTTCGCAAATACGCAGCGAAAGTTGTACTTTAACGCCTTCTCGACATATTGCTCAAACGTGTCCTCGGGGGCATCGATATAGTCGATGTATTTGTTGATGGGTTTGGCAAGCGTCATGCTGGGCCTCCTTGTTCAGGACTGACAACCGATTCGTGGTTTCACGCGAAAAACCACGTTCAATGTACGCCCGGCATGCAAGGACAGCGTCCGCATTCCGACAAGTGGTATGAAATTAGCTTTAAACGTATATTTACAGACAGCGAATGGCACCGCACGCGGATGCCGACAGCAAGACATCCCCCTCCTCAATACACCCTCATGCCCCTTTACTGTTTGCGACCAGAAATGATGAGCTGCACAACGTCGTTAGCGGTCGAATTCGACCTCTGACGACGTCACGCGACCCATCGTATCTGGCCGACAACAGAAAAGGGGCCCGTATCCCAAAGGATACGGGCCCCTTTCGGCCATGACCTATCTCAGCAGCAAAGACCACTTGCGGTGAGCGCGGTAGAACTCGATCGCACCATCTTATCCGAGCCGGGGCACGTTCGCATAGCGTGGCGCGTGACGGTTGCAAAACCACCCCATTTGAAACAAAGGCAAAAAAGTACTTGCAAAGACGCGTTCCGACATATAAGTTGATAAAAGACCGCCGTTGCGGTTTTAAGTAGATCGAGCATATGAAGTTTGAGTTTTAGCGTGTAAGAGAAGGAAGATCGGCAAAGTACAACCCCAAACGTAATGACAACTTAATGAGGTAACTGCCACATGTGAGGCACCTAGGGCATTGCTGTCTCGATTTTGAGCACGATGCCTTCCGCCTTGCATGGGCCGTTCCATCCCGCCCCTGCAGCAACTGTCTCACGGGCTCATTGAAAACCGCATAGCACCCCAACGTCAGCACATCACCCACGGCAAGCACATCACTCACGACAACCAACACATCAACAAACAGCACGAACATCAACCGATTGGAGAAGCTATGACAAACCACCACGCTGAAGACGGCGATAAGAAAAGCATTCTGGATGCCCGCATTGAGCGAGCATATGCAAACGAATATGACGCCGCCTTTGCCGCCGCGACCATCAAGAACTACGCGTCGCTACCGCTCGCGACGATCTTGGCCGACCACCCTCAACTGCTGAAGCGCTGCACAAAGATCATGGGCGACCCCGACATTCGCAAGCTGACAGACCCCTATGCCCCAAAACGCGGCAACGATTCGTACGTTCTTGCCGTAGGCTGCCTAGCCCATATGCTTACGGCGCTCGACACGAAACTCAAGCTCGAATGGGAACCCGACGAGCGTCATGAACTCGAAAGCAAGCGGAACACCCTGCGCACCGCACTGTTCCTTCCGTTGGACGGCCTCAAGCGCTGCAACGTCGAGCTCAATACACAGGCGCGGCAAAAGCCCGGGACCACGGGGCAGAAAACTCCAAGACCCCATGCGGCCATCGTCGACCGCAACCGATATAACCGCATGACCGCGCACTTTTCCGCCGAGGGAGCAGCCATAAGGACGCTGATCGACCTGCTGTGCCTCCTGAGCATCAACGAGCTATTTGAGGGCTATCTCGCCCTTGTTCCCGCGACGGCACCCAAGTCGGTAGCAAAGATCATCGAGACCTGCAGACGCCAGTTTGAGCGCCATCGCAATGGCAGCGAGATGAACGCCAGCATCGCGCAGTACTACGCGGCTCATTACAAAAATGACGGATGTGCCCCTGTCGAGCATCAGCTGCGGCTCGCCTACACCACGCCCGTCGCAACGCTCCATCGCTTTGGAGCCCTTGGCGCTTGCGAGCCGCACGAACAGGCAGCCTGCCCCACAACCGAGCTCGATCTCAGGCTCGGACGAACCCTGTAGCCCGCCAGCCCCTCCGCGGGCAACAATCCTATTCCACAACACAACCAACAGAAAGGAGTCCTCATGGACACCAATCATTCCCCCATCATCAGCCCCCTCACCATGCGTGAATCCGCCCGAGGTATCACGCTCACCAGCATTTACGATGAGATGCTCGCCCGTCGCGAGCTCTCCGTCATGGGAAACATCGAAACCCCGATGGCCCACGACCTATGCCAGCAGATCCGCCTGCTCGATGCCACCGACCCCAGCCGCCCCATCACCATATTTGTCGCCAGCGCCGGCGGAAGCGTGCGATCGGGTCTTGCGATCTATGACGCCATGCGCCTCGCATCGTGCCCCATCCGCACCGTCTGCCTGGAATTCGCCGCGTCCATGGGCGCCGTGATCTTTATGGGCGGCGACGATCGCCGTATGGCGCCCCATGCAGAGCTCATGATTCACGACCCGCTGATCCCCCAGGGGGCAGGCGGCTCGGCACTTGCGCTGCAGGAAACCAGCCGGCGTCTCATGCAGACCCGCAAGACCCTCACGCAAATCCTCTCGGACCGCAGCGGCCTCACGCCCAAGCGCATCCAGTCCCTCACTGCAAAAGACACCTACCTTTCGGCCGAGCGCGCCGTCGAGCTCGGCTTTGCCCACGAAATCCTCTCGACCACCAAGGAGGTCGCCCATGTCTAACCTCGCCAGCCGCCTCGCCGCATCTGAGTCCGCATCGTCCACCATCCTCGCCAAGGATCGGACGCTTTCCTGCGACACCCGCCAAACGGGACTCAACAACAACGCACTTGTGATCGGCCCCTCGGGAGCCGGCAAGACCCGAAACGTCCTCAAGCCCAACCTGCCGCAAATGAACGCAAGCTACATCGTGCTCGACACCAAAGGCACGCTCTGTCGCGAAGTGGGACCCGTGCTGGCAGCCCACGGCTACCGCGTGCAATGTCTCAACTTCGCCGACCTCAACACCGTCCCGGCCCTTGCGCCCGGCATCGAGCGCTGCGGCTACAACCCCCTGAGGCACATTCGCCGCAAGGCGTACGGCAGGCCCAACCAGCAGGACATCCTCTCGGTGGCAAAGGCCATCTGCCCCATCGAGGACAACAACCAGCCTTTTTGGGATCATGCGGCGGCAAACCTGCTGTCGTGTCTTATCGCCTACGTCACCGAACAGCTACCCGCCGACGAGCAGACGATCAGCTCGGTCATCAAGCTGATCGAGCACCTGCAGGACGGTGCCACGGGTCGATTGTTTGACGACCTGATCACGATCGACCCCCAAAGCTATGCCCTCTCGCTATGGCGGCGCTACGCCATTACGCAAAATGCCGAGCGCATGCACGCGAGCATCGTCGGCATCCTTGCCGAAAAGGTCATGTGTCTGGGATTCGACGGTGCGGCACAGCTCTATCGTGAGTGCCATCAGGTGGACTTCGCTTCCATGGGACACACCCCCTGCGCCCTATTTGTAACCGTGAGCGATATTGACCGCAATCTCGATCCGCTGACCGGCCTCTTTATTTCGCAGGCGTTTATGGGCCTCATTCGTGAGGCCGATAGGCAGCCCGACGGCAGCCTGCCCGTGCCCGTGCGCTTTATGCTCGATGACTTCGCAAATCTGCAGATCCCCCAGATCGACAACGTGCTCTCGATTATCCGAAGCCGCAACATCTGGGCAACGCTGCTGCTGCAGTCGACCAACCAGCTCGATGCGCTCTATGGCGAGGCACGCGCACGCTCCATCATGGGCAACTGCGACACGCATCTGGTGTTGGCGTTCCAGGATCCCGAGAGTGCCAGGGTGTTTTCCGACCGCGCCGACGCGCTGCCCAGCACGCTCATGGCGACGCCGATCGATCGCTCGTGGCTCTTTGTACGCGGTCGCACTCCCGAACAGGTCGAGCGCTTTAGGCTCGAAGACCACCCGCTCTACGGGGAGCTGCCCGAGGCGCAGCGAGACCATGCGGAGGCCGAGATCTAGGCGCAGGGTTCTCGCAGCGCGCGGCGCCCCGGCGATGTTCCACAAAGGCCGTGCGCCCCGGGACCACGGCAAAGCAAAGGGGCCCGCATCCGATAGGATACGGGCCCCTGACTATAAGGCGCGATGCGTTAACAGCAGCGACTACTTACGGTGAGCGCGGTAGAACTCGATGAGTGCCTGGGTCGAAGCGTCCTGCTCGGCCTTGGCGGCGTCGTCGTGGAAGGCCGGGGTAATCTGCTTGGCAAGCTGCTTGCCCAGCTCAACGCCCCACTGGTCGTAGGAGTCGATGCCCCAGACCGTGCCCTCGACAAACGTGATGTGTTCGTACAGGGCGATGAGCTCACCGAGTGCGAACGGGGTCAGCCTGTCGCCAAAGATCGAGGTCGTCGGGCGGTTGCCCTCAAAGCAACGGGCCGGGACGATCTGCTCGGGCGTGCCCTCGGCACGAACCTCGTCGGCCGTCTTGCCAAAGGCGAGCGCCTTGGTCTGGGCCAGGAAGTTGCCCAGGAACAGCTCATGCACGTCCTGGCCGCCATCGGTCGCAGGGTTGGCGGTATTGGCGAAGGCGATGAAATCGGCCGGGACCACCACGGTGCCCTGGTGCAGCAGCTGGTAGAAGGCATGCTGGCCGTTGGTGCCGGGCTCGCCCCAGAAGATCTCACCGGTGTCGGAGGTCACGGCGCTGCCGTCCCAGCGGACATGCTTGCCGTTGGACTCCATGGTGAGCTGCTGCAGGTAGGCCGGGAAACGGTGCAGGTACTGGCAGTACGGCAGCACGGCATGGCTCTTGGAACCGAAGAAGTTGACGTACCAGACGTTGAGCAGGCCCATCAGCGCGACGGCGTTGTTCTCGAGCGGCGTGTTGCAGAAGTACTCGTCGATGGCGTGGAAGCCCTCGAGGAACTGCTGGAAGCGCTCGGGGCCGAGCACGACGATCAGCGACAGGCCCACGGCGGAGTCAACAGAATAGCGGCCGCCGACCCAGTTCCAGAAACCGAAGGCGTTGGCAGGGTCGATGCCGAAGGCCTCGACCTTCTCGAGCGCGGTGGAGACGGCGACGAAGTGCTTTGCCACGGCCTCGGCGTTCTGCTCATCGGAGCCGTCGATGGCGCCCTGAGCCTTGAGCTGCTCGAGCATCCAGGTCTTGACCTCGCGAGCGTTGGTGAGGGTCTCGAGCGTGGTGAAGGTCTTGGAGACGATGATCACGAGCGTGGTCTCGGGGTCCAAACCCTTAAGCTTCTCGGCCTGGTCGTTGGGGTCGATGTTGGAGATGTAGCGGCAGTCGATACCGGCGTCAGCATAGGGACGCAGAGCCTCGTAAGCCATGACCGGGCCCAGATCGGAGCCGCCGATGCCGATGGACACCAGGTGCTCGATCTTCTTGCCGGTAACGCCCTTCCACTCACCGGAGCGCACGCGCTCGGCGAAGGCATACATGCGGTCGAGGACCTCGTGCACGTCGGCGACGACGTCCTGGCCGTCGACAATGAGCTGGCCCTTCTCGCTTGCCGGGCGACGAAGCGCGGTGTGCAGGACGGCGCGGTCCTCGGTGGTGTTGATGTGCTCGCCGGAGAACATGGCGTCGCGGCGCTCCTCGAGCTTCACCTCGCGGGCAAGATCGCACAGCAGCTTGACGGTCTCATCGGTCACCAGGTTCTTGGACAGGTCGAAGTGCAGGTCACCGGCGTCAAAGCTCAGCTTGTTCACGCGCTCCGCATCGGCAGCGAACCATGCCTTAAGGTCGATACCCTCGGCCTCGAGCTTCTCCTGATGGGCCTCGAGCGCCTTCCAAGCGGCGGTCGACGTAGCGTCGATAGGTGCGGCAACAGTTGCCATAAAGTCCTCCTCAACATACGGGCGCATACCTCCATGCGCCCGGATAATCAGATGACCCTATTCTAGCGCAGGTCAAGACCGTAATCAGCGAGCGTTGCCAATCCGCCCCTAAACGGCGACCGACCAAAAAGGGACAGGTTAATTTTGGCAGGTCAAACGCTTTACCTACCAAAATTAACCTGTCCCTTCCTGGCAGATATTAGGCCGCAGCGCAGACGCTACCGAGCAACTCACGCAAAGGAGACCCGATGCCCTCCAGCAGTTCGGGCGCGATAATGGCAAAAACGGGAACCTCGCCGGTGCCCACGACAGCAGGCACCTTGCCCTCCGAGACAATGCATCCATAAGGCACAAAGCCGTCTTCGCCGGCATCGAGCGCCGCCATGCGACGCGCGAGCTCGCGCGCAAAGCCGGCAGTATCGGCATCGCCAATCGCCAGGACAAAGTCCACGCCTTCGTCGGTCGCCAGGGCTACGGCCTCATCGACCAAATCGTCTCCCCCGTCGCCCCCGACCAAGCCGCAGCGAAAAAGCACGCGTTCGAGCAGAGCTCGATCAAGCGAGCCGAGCGCCGCCGAGACGAGCTCATCGTGCGTATGTTTGTCACCGCCCAACACGACCAGCGCCTTGGTGCCACCGTAGTGAGCGACCAATCGTCCGCACCAGCGAGCCACGTCTCCATCCGCAACAAGGCGCGTCGGCATACCAAACCCATAATTGACCATCTTTTTCACAACCCTTCCGTGCGTATAGGCGGTATCAATCGTTAGGCTCATGCTACGAAGCGAGGTTTTCCGAGCTGTTTCGCACTCTTTAGAGCTGCGTTAAAACCCAATCCAACCGCACGACCATACCTACCAAAACAAACCAGTCCCTTTTTGACAGGTTTTGACGATGTCCAGATGAGCGGGTATTATCGAACAGATATTCGATAAGAACATGTGTTTGATGAAAGGACACGGATGGCGCACGAGCAGCACACCTATATCTGCATCGACCTCAAGACGTTTTATGCCAGCGTCGAGTGCGTCGACCGTGGGCTCGATCCGCTCACCACCAACCTGGTCGTTGCCGACGAATCGCGCGGACGCACGACCATCTGCCTCGCCATCACACAGGCTATGAAGGACTTAGGGATTCACAACCGCTGCCGCCTATTTGAGATTCCCGATGGCATCGACTACATCACGGCCGTACCGCGCATGCAGCATTACATGGAGGTGTCGGCGAAAATCTACGGTATCTATCTGGAATACGTCAGCCCCCAGGACGTGCACGTCTACTCCATCGATGAGTGCTTTATCGACGTGACGCCCTATCTGGACCTCTATCACACCGATGCGGAAGGGTTCGCCTGCACGCTGCGCGACGAGGTCCTCGCGCGCACCGGCATCACGGCGACGGTCGGCATCGGCCCCAACCTATTCCAGGCCAAGGTAGCGCTCGACATTACCGCCAAGCACGTACCCAGCCGCATCGGCATACTCGACGACGAGACCTTTCGCAAGGAGATCTGGCCCCATCGTCCCATCACCGATATCTGGGGCATCGGTCCCGGCGTGGCAGCCCGCCTCGAGAAATACGGCGTCTACGATCTGATGGGCGTCGCGGCGCTCGACGAAAACCTGCTTTATGACGAGCTCGGCGTCAATGCCGAATATCTCATCGACCATGCCTTCGGGCGCGAGCCGACAACCATCGCCGATATCCAAGCCTATCGCCCGCAGGCAACTTCGACCACCACAGGACAGGTGCTCTCGAAGGGTTATGCCTACGAACAGGCCTATACCGTCTTGCGCGAGATGGTCGACAACGCCGTTTTAGACTTGGTCGATAAGCACGTGGTCTGCGACAGTATCTCGCTCTTTGTGGGCTACGCGAGCGAACGCGCCGACATACGCCGCCTCGACGCCAGCGGTACAGCGCAGTATGTGGACGGATGCGGGCACCTGCGCTCGAGCACATCGAGTATCGAACCCACCGCAACCGCCGGCCCCCAGCTCGCGCCCCGTGCGCCCAAGCCCGTCCAGCGCGATGACGAACGGCGTCGCCTGGTGCGCGAAGCGCAGGCAATCGATGGCATCTTTGTGGGAGAGCATGGCGGCAAACCGCGCGGTGGCTATGCCGCACTCTTTGCGCACTCTAACGCCTCGCGAATGCTGCCCGAGCGTACCAATTCGTTTAAGAAGATCATGGGCTATTTCGATGAGCTCTGGGCGCAGACTGTCGATCCCAAACGACCGGTCAAGCGCATCAACCTGGGATTTGGCAACCTCATGCCCGAGGAATTTGCCACCATCGATCTGTTCAGCGATATCGAGGCCGATGAGCGCGAGCGCGACCTGGCGCGCGCCGTCCTGGCCGTGAAAGGCAAGTACGGCAAGAACGCGCTCGTCAAGGGATTAAGCTTTACCGCCGGCGCCACCGCGCGCGAACGCAACGAACAAGTTGGAGGACATCGTGCCTAAGTCCCAACAACAGCCGATGCGGCCACCGACACCTTTTGAACGCCTAGCGGACCCCGAGGGAAGACGTCGCTCCGCCGACCCAAAGCTCACCGCCAACGGCACCGTCCGTGCCGGCCGTGCCGCGCAGTTTATGCCCTTTGCCGCCCTCACGGGATACTACGAGCTCGTGCGTAAACAAGAGATCACCGCCGAGCCAAAATGCGAACTCACAGAAGAAAAAGCCCTCGAACTTTCGAAAAAGCTCGAGGGCCTCAAGCGTGGCGACTTGGTTCGTGTCACCTATTACGATACATACGGCTATCGCAGCCGCACCGGCATCCTCGACGAGGCGCTCCCTGCTTTCAAACTCCTCAAGCTCAAAGATATCGCCATCGACTTCGACGACATCCAGGACATCGAGCTACGCGGACGAGCCTAGACAAGGACGCGCATCCAAGGCAAGGCCTACAGCGTCATGACGTAGTAACCCGCATCTCTCACGGCAGCCTCAAGGACACCGCGATCGATCGGCCGCTTGGAGCGCACGCGCGCTGTGTGGTCCGCATACGTCACCGTTGCCCACACGCCATCCAGCGCATTGAGGGCATTGGCTACGTTCTGAGCGCAGCCGTCACAGCTCATGCCGCCGATGAGCAGCTCATCGCTATAGGGGTAGTGGGACGGATCGGTATCCGCAACCACTACCTTCTTGGCCTTCTTACCGCTCGTGCCATCGCTGCAGCAGCTCTTTCCGTGTGTCGAAGCGACAATGCGACGCAGTCCAAAAAACATGCCGACGGCAATGACGGCCAACACGATGAGATTCGCAGGGTTGAGCAAGTCGCTCATGCGTTCCCCTTTCAAGTAGCACTATCTAGATACCCCCATGGGGTGTCCCCATCTTAACCCAAAATCGTGTCCGTTCGGTCAATTAGTTTCCCTCTTCAAACTTTTTTGTTGACCATGGCTTACTTTCGTGTATAAGTTTTCCTCGGCTAACAACTGAGGACCCGAAAGGAGCATCGTGACTCGAACCATTGACATCCCAACATACCAAACGGCTGTCGTGCGCAACTGCTCCCCTACGCTCGCAGGTATCAAGCCGGCTTCACTCTTTACCTATCCCGGCGTTTACGCCAACCAAAACGGAAAACCCGGCGCCGTCCATATCGAAGAGCGACGCTCTCGCCTGCTCGCCGTCATAGCCCAATGCAACCGCGAGCTCCAGCCACTCGGGATCCATATGAGCGTTTTGGTCTGGCGCCCCTGCGGAGCGCTCATCTATGTGTACCGCCCTGCGGATCTTATGCGATACCTCTCCGACCCCCGTGCCACGACGGCGCTAGCCGCCGAAGGTTACGATGTCCACAACCTGCCCGCATCCCTGGTGCATCTCGCCGCGCGCATCACGTTGGCAAGCAGCAATGCCGCAGAAAGCGCCTATGACGGCAGCGTCTGCGCACTCGCGCGAAATAGGCACTGCGATACGGGGTGCATGTGCGAGTTCCCCCACGAAATTGGCTATTTTTTGGGCTATCCCTACGAAGATGTCCATCAGTTTATTGTCCAGCACGGCGAAAACTATAAGGTCTTTGGCGCATGGAAGGTATACACAAACGTTGAGCAGGCGCTCACGACCTTCGATTCCTATCGCGCATGCACGCAATACCTTACCTACATCTATCAACAGGGCTGCACTCTGGGACAACTTGTCCAGGCAACCCGATAGAGCATACAAAACGCGGCCGCACGCCGCACAACCGAAAGGACTCAACATGAGCAAGATCGCCGTCGTCTATTGGAGCGGCACGGGCAACACCGAGGCCATGGCAAACCTCGTTGCCGAGGGCACCACGTCCGCGGGCGCCGAGGCCGAAGTCATCCCCTGCGCCGACTTCTCTGCCGACAGGGCCGCCGACTATGATGCCTTCGCCTTCGGTTGCCCCGCCATGGGCTCCGAGGAGCTTGAATACGATGAGTTCCAACCGATGTGGGACGAAGTCAAGGAAACCCTCGGCGACAAGAAGGTCGTCCTCTTTGGCTCTTATTCGTGGGCCGAGGGCGAGTGGATGGACAACTGGAAGGCCGATGCCGACGAGGCAGGTGTCAACGTCGTCGATTCCGTCATTTGCTACGATGCACCCGACGATGAGGGCGAGGCGGCCTGCCGCGCCCTTGGAGCCGAGCTCGTCTAGCGGCAATGAGCTCCGCCCGTAACACGCTCTGCACCAAAACACATTCGCGTCCCAACAAAAACGGGAGCCGGATCACATCCGGCTCCCGTTTTCTGCTATGTCGGTCATATAAAGCGGCTACGAGATATTGCCCAAAAACGCCTTGGTGCGTTCGCTCTTGGGATGGTCGAAGACCTCGCTCGGTGTGCCGTCCTCCACGATAACGCCGCCGTCCATAAAGACGACGCGGTCGGCGACGTCGCGGGCAAAGCCCATCTCGTGCGTCACCACGATCATGGTCATACCGTCATGCGCAAGATCGCGCATGACACCCAATACATCGCGGACAAGCTCAGGATCGAGCGCCGACGTGGCCTCGTCGAAGAGCATCACGTGCGGATTCATCGACAGGGCGCGGGCGATGGCCACGCGCTGCTGCTGACCGCCCGAAAGCTGACTCGGCATAAAATCGATGCGCTCGGCCAGGCCGACCTTGGTCAGCTCCTCGATGGCAATCTTCTCGGCCTCTTCCTTGCTGCGCTTGAGCACCTTTTGTTGCGCAAGCATGACGTTCTTTTTGACCGACAGGTGCGGGAACAGATTGAACTGCTGAAACACCATGCCCAAGTGCGTACGTACCTTATTGAGGTCGACACCCTTGGCGCACACATCCACGCCCTCGACGACAATCGAACCACTCGTGGGCTCCTCAAGACGGTTGATGCAGCGAAGCATCGTCGACTTGCCCGAGCCCGAGGGGCCCAGGACCACGACGACCTCGCCCTTATGCACATCCAGATCGATATCGCGCAGGACCACGTTATCGCCAAAGGCCTTCTGGAGGTTCTTGATGCTGACGACGACCTCGTTCGAGTTATTGGTTTCGCTCATGATAGGACCTCCTTACAGACCGGCGATGTGATCGGCGGGCGTCGCGACAACCTGTCCGGCGCTCTTGGCGGGACGCTTCTTCTTGGTCTCGGTCGTGCCCAAAAGCCTCGCCTCAAGACCGCTCACCAAGCGAGCGAGCGGCAGGGTGATGACCAGATAGAACAGGGCGGCAACCACGTACGGTGTAATGGAGCCCGTCGTGGCCACGATGGTACGGGCGTTCATGACGATCTCGACCACACCCACGGCGGCAAGCAGCGACGTATCCTTGTAAAGCAAGATAAACTCGCTGGTCAGCGTAGGCAAAACATTGCGGAACGTCTGCGGAATCATAACGTAGAGCAGCGTCTGGAAGGCATTCATACCCAGAGAGCGAGCAGCCTCGTTTTGGCCCTTGGGGATCGATTGAATACCGGCGCGGAAGATCTCACACAGATAGGCAGACGAATTCATGGCCATGACGATGACGCCGAGCACGTAGTCATCAACCTTGACTCCGGCCAACGGCAGACCGAAGAACGCGATATAGATCTGCAGGAAAGCCGGCGTACCGCGAATGATATTCACATAGATGCCGGCAAAGCAACGCAGGATGCGCGACTTAGAGATGCGCATGAGCGACAGGGCAAAACCGAAGGGAATTGCCAGCGGAAACGCCACAAGCACGATCGAAAGCGACATGAGGAAGCCCTTGAAGACGATCGGCAGGCTCTGGACCAAAATGACCGGGTTCAGGAACAGGCGCAGGAACATATTGGAGTTCCACGCCTCGACCCACGGCTGCTCCTTAAGGTCGGTCAGGAAGTTATCGAAGGCCGTCACGCCCTTGATCTCCACCGACGGAATCTTGGAGATCTTCTTGGTCGACCCGTCAGCGAGCGTATAGGTGCCGCTAAAGGCCTCATCGCCGCCCTCGACGGGGAAGGTCACGCCGTAGACCTCGACGCGGAAATAGCCGCCGGCAGGCGCCGTCTCGCCAAAATCAATCTTGAGCGTCTGACCATCGACCTTGCACGTGGGCTTCATGGGCGTACGGTCCATAAGGTCATCGCCCGAGAGCATCGTCAGGCGCGTATCATCGGCGCCAAAGGTCGTGCCGTCGGCAAACGTCAGTGAAAGGCCGCCCAGCTCCTCGTCGGCATCGGCCTGGACCTCCCAGGTGATGCGGGTCTCGGTGCCACCGACCACGTCGCTACCCGAACCGGTATTGGGTCGGGCGGTGATCTTTGCGGTCTCAAGCGCCTGGGCGGTCGTGGGCACGCAGGCCCCCGCGCACACCAGGGCGAGTGCCACAGCCAAAGCGCAGGCTAGCTTTTGGAGCATCGAGGGCAGTGGATAGCTCTGGCCCATAGCTCCTTGGTTCAATCGAGACAAGGTGGCTCCTAACGTTTAAGTTGCCGACATAACGGGGCGGGATGACGCCCATTCAAGAAACGCAAAGGCCCTCTCCGCCAAAACGGAAAGGGCCCGCGTGCAATCGAGTAGTTATTTTACTTGATGTTGTACTTAGCCATGAGGGCGTCAACGGTACCGTCATCGGTCAGGTCCTTGATGGCCTGGTTGATGTCGTCCTTGAGCTTGGTGTTGCCCTGGTTGATGGCAATGGCGTACTCCTCGCCGGTGCTGATCTGCTTGATGGTCTGGCAGGTGTTGAACTGCTCGGCGGTCAGCTGGCTGGCGACGGAGCGGTTGGTCACCACGGCGTCACCCTTATCGGACTGCAGGGCGCTGAAGCACTCGGTGGCATCCTTGTAGGGGACGATCTTGGCCTTGGGGAAGTTCTCCTGAGCAAAGGCCTCGGCGGTCGAGCCAGACTGGACGATGATGGTAGCGTCGGCGTTGTTGAGCTTCTCGCTGTAGTTGTCGGCAGTGATGTCGGTGTTATCGACCTTGGTCACGATAGCCTGGTCATCCATGTAGTAGGAGTCGGAGAACGCGACCTCCTTCTCACGCTCGGGCGTGTCGGTGATAGCCGCGATGGAAACGTCATACTTGGCGCCCGAAGCGACGCCCGGAACCAGCGTGTCAAAGTCATTGTTGACATACTCGACATCCAGGCCCAGCTTGTCGCCGATAGCCTTGATGAGCTCAAGGTCAAAGCCCTGATAATCGCCGTTGTCATCCTTGTACTCAAACGGCGCGTACTCGGCAGAGGTGCCGACGGTCAGCGTGCCGTCCTTGACGAGCGCGTACTCCTTGGAGCCGTCGACCTTCTCGACCTTAGCGTCGTCAGAGCTGCTGGAACCGGCATCAGAACCAGAGGTGGCGTTGGACGAACCGCAGCCCGTCAGAGCAAGGGCGAGTGCCATAGCACCCGTGGCGGCAAATGCGCCAAGCTTCTTCAGCTTCATAATCAGTCTCCTTCCGGTGACCTCGTTTGATTCAGAGGTCTGCAAAAACTGTTGGCTATTATGCACCCGGAATTACGAATCTGCAATGAGAAAACAGATTGAAACAAACCCATAACGTGAATGGAATACTCTACTTTGTGACAGTCATTACTGCTGCAATGACCTTAATAGTCTAATTTCAGCTGCATAACCTGCAAGTTCGTTCGGAGTCTCCAAAATAAACGGCAGCGAACGCAAGTGGCCATTCGATACAATATTCTGCATAACCTGCATACCGCCACCAAATTCCTCGCTGCCAAGGTATCCCTTGCCGATGCACTCGTGACGATCTTTATGGGCGCCACAAGGGTTCTTCGAATCGTTGATGTGTACGGCATGCAGACAATCGATACCCACCACGCGGTCGAACTCGTCGAGTACGCCGTCCAGATCATGGATGATGTCGTAGCCAGCATCGCTCACATGGCAGGTGTCCAAACAAACGCCCAGCTTATCGGACAGCTCTGGGCACTTGGCGGCAACGCCCTCGATAATGCACGCCAGCTCCTCAAAGCTGCGGCCCACCTCGGTACCCTTGCCGGCCATGGTCTCGAGCAACACCGTCGTCTGCTGGCCCTCAAACATCACCTGGCACAGGGTGTCGACAATCATCTGAATGCCGGCGTCGGAGCCCTGCCCCACATGCGCACCGGGATGGAAGTTGTAGTAGTTGCCGGGCAGCGCCTCCATGCGCCGCAGGTCCTCTGCCATGGCCTCCAGGGCAAACTCGCGCGCCCGCTCTTTGGCTGAGCAGGGGTTATAGGTATACGGGGCATGAGCCACGAGCGGGCCAAAGTCGTTTTGCTCCATAAGCTCGCGCAGGGCCGCCACGTCATCCATGTCAAGGTCTTTCGCCTTGCCGCCGCGCGGGTTGCGCGTAAAGAATGCAAAGGTATTGGCGCCAATGGACAACGCTGTCTCCCCCATTGCCCGATAGCCCTTCGTCGTCGAAAGATGGCACCCGATCGTCAGCATCTCCAGCTCCCTCCTCATCAGTTGCGGAAAAATACGGTCTATTGGTGCCTTATTTTGGCGCAAACAGACCGTATTCCACCGCAAGTTATAAAAGGGGCATCAAGAGCAAAGGCCTCCAGGCATTCCAAGCGCTGGCGCCATGCCCCCACGCCCTAAAGTTTCAAGCGAATCGCATCGATGATGTGCGCACAGCGCTGTGTGGCGGCTAGGCACATGATGGGGCTTTCGAGTTTCCCCGCCTGAATGAGCTGCGTCGCATGCGACGCCTCACCGTAAAAATCATCGACTTCAAATGGTGCATCGATTTCGAGTACTCGACCGTCGGAATACTTCACATGAGCGAGCTCGGGGCGATGGAGCCGCTCGATTTCCAACGAGCCCCGCTCACAGGCAATCGTTAAGCGGCTTTCATATGTTGCTTCGCCGTCGCACACCATATGAATGGGTATACCGCCGACGCTCATATGGATCTCGTCGGCCCAATCGACGCGACCGCCCGATACGTCACGCCAGCGAACTTCACGGGACGAAACCTCGCAAGCGCCCGCGAGCAAATCCTCAAACCAACCGACCGCATAGCAGCCCATGTCATATAGACAGCCGCCCTGCAACGGATCAAGCAGATAGCCCGAAGGAGACTCGCCGTAATCGAGCTTTTGCACGCTTTCAATCGAGACAATACGGCCAAGCTCACCCGACGCAAACAAGTCCTTCACGCGAGTGCGCATCGGGCAAAACCGATTCTTCATCGCCTCCATAAACAGCACGCCGCACTCGCGAGAGGTGGAGGCAATCGAGAGAGCCTCTTCCTCACTCAAAACGGCCGGCTTTTCGCACAGCACGGCCTTTCCGGCGCGCAGCGCGCGACAGGCCCAACGCGTATGCATGCCATGCGGAAGAGCCAAGTAAATTGCGTCGACATCGGGGTCGGCAATCAGCGCGTCATAAGCCGCATTGCCGTTATCGTCGACCGAGGCATGGCCATGCGCAGCATCGATCGAAAACGCTCGGCAAAATTCCTCGACATGTGCAGGAGTGCGGCCGGCCGCAGCCACCAGCCGTGCCCCGTCGACCTTCTTGAGCGACGATGCAAATCGATGAGAAATGTGCCCAGCGCCCAAAATGCCCCAACGAACCTCACGTAAATCATCACATGAATCCCGATGGCCCACGACAGCCCCCTTCAGTTGCGGTGGAATAGTTCCTGTTTGGCCGTCTTGAGGGGTTAAACGGGAACTATTTCACCGCAACTTATCGATGGCGTGTTTGGTTGGTGCCAGTTGATTGCTTGGGCGTTGGGGAGGGTCTGCTCCGTTATAATCGCCTAGAACATTAAATGGAAACGGGACGGGAGCCATATATGCGCCAGGGTTTCGACAACGCGAAGTATATCGAGCTGCAGGCTGCTCACATTAAGGAGCGCATCTCACAGTTTGGTGGCAAGCTCTATTTGGAGTTTGGCGGCAAGCTGTTCGATGACTATCATGCGAGCCGCGTGCTGCCGGGTTTTGAACCGGACAGCAAGTTCCGTATGCTCAAGAGCATCGCCGACGATGTCGAGGTTATCATCGCGATCAACGCGAACCACATCGAGAAAAACAAGGCTCGTGGTGACCTTGGCATTACCTATGACGAGGATGTGCTGCGCCTGGTTGACCTGTTCCGCGGCAACGGCTTTGCCGTCGCGGCTGTGGTCATCACCCAGTACGCCGGCCAGCCTGCTGCCGATGTGTTCCGCAACCGCTTGAACGCGCTCGGTATTCCCGCCAAGCTGCACTATCCCATCGAGGGGTATCCGCACGATGTCGATCTGATCGTGTCCGACGATGGCTACGGCAAGAACGAGTTTGTCGAGACCACGCGTCCGCTCGTTGTCGTGACGGCACCCGGCCCCGGCTCGGGCAAGCTCGCTACTTGCCTCTCGCAGCTGTATCACGAGCATAAGCACGGTACCGCCGCCGGCTATGCCAAGTTCGAGACCTTCCCGGTCTGGAATCTTCCTCTGACGCATCCGGTCAATATTGCCTACGAGGCCGCCACGGCTGACCTCGACGACGCCAATATCATCGATTCGTTCCACCTTGAGGCCTACAACAAGACCACGGTCAACTACAACCGCGACGTCGAGGCCTTCCCGGTAGTCCGTGCCCTGATGGAAAAGATCCTGGGCAAGAGCCCCTACCAGAGCCCTACGGACATGGGCGTCAATATGGTCGGCTTTGCCATCACCGATGACGATGCCTGCCGCGACGCTTCCAAGATGGAGATTGTCCGCCGCTACTTTACCGCGGTCGAAAATGTGCGCCGTACCGGCGTGGGCGATGAGCAAGTCGACCGTCTCAAGATTATTATGAAGAAAGCCGGCATCGATAAGAACTACTCACCGGCGCGCTCGGCGGCCCTCACCAGGGAGCAACTGACGGGTGGTCCCGTGGGTGCCATGGTCATGCCCGATGGCTCCGTGGTGACCGGTAAGACCTCCACGCGCCTGGGCGCCGCAAGTTCGCTCATTATGAACGCCCTCAAGCACGTCTCGGGCGTCGACCTTGAGCTCGAGGTTATCAGCGATGAGGCGATCGAGCCCATCAGCAAGCTCAAGACGCATTTCCTGGGCAGCAAAAACCCGCGCCTCCACACCGACGAGACGCTTATGGCGCTGTCGATCACCTCGGCCACGAGTGAGACGGCCGCTCGCGTCCTTTCGGGCCTGGAGCAGCTGCGCGGTTGCGATGCCTTCTTTAGCGTGATTATCTCGCCGACGGACGAGACGGTACTGCGCAAACTGGGTATCAACGTGTGCTGCGAGCCCAAGTTTGAGCGCCGCGGTTTCTTCCATCGCTAAGTTTGAAGCACCGCGGTAATTGCATTGCATTTTGGCCGTATCGGGTTAGCGCCCGGTACGGCTTTTTGATCAATAAAGCGCCTATTTCGGCGAAAAATAGCTGTTTACCTGCCTAGAAACAATTTGAGCGGTATACAATAGCCGTAACTGTTTCATCCTTAGCGGGATGCCGCATGATGGATATTACCTGCCATCGTGAGGTGTGTCGGTCGCGCACGGCGCGTTAGATGCTCGTGCTCGGTTTGAGGAGGCTGCTATGGCGGGCAAGGGTCGTGCGAGTGTCAACGATATGAAGCGTGTCGAGGTGCTGGTGTTGATGGAGATCGACCAGCAAACCGAAGACAATGGCGGGCCGTATGGTTTCTCGCGCAAAACGCTTGCCGAGCGCGTGGGGGTTTCGCCGTATCGTGTCCGCGCCGCAATCGATCGCTTGGATTCCGAAGGCATGATTGATGTCGTCTCGCGTTATAGCGACGACGGCGGTCAGCTTGCAAATGGCATTTGCCTCACCGAACGTGGCGAGTGGTATCTTGAGGGCGTCCGTACCGGCATGCTCGTTCAAGAAATGCTTGAGGACGAGGTTGCTGATCGATAGCAGCATGTAACCCTTGCCACAGCGACGCCGCCTGGGAAACCGGGCGGCGTTTTGTTTCAAGATTGAGAAATGCAATCGCACGCGAGAAAAATTGCGAACGGTCCGCGGCGCGAGTATTACAATGAAGACCCGTAAGATGTGGATAAACAACTTCTACGGGAAGCGCAGGTAACTCAATATGACCAAGCATGTGTTCGTAACCGGTGGCGTGGTTTCGTCCCTGGGCAAGGGTATCACCGCGGCCTCGCTGGGCCGTCTGCTCAAGTCGCGTGGCTACAAAGTAACGATGCAGAAGGCCGACCCGTATCTGAACGTCGACCCCGGTACCATGAGCCCCTTCCAGCATGGTGAGGTCTTCGTTACCGAGGATGGTTACGAGTCCGACTTGGACCTGGGTCATTACGAGCGCTTTATTGATGAGAACCTGACCCGCGATTCCAACTTTACGACCGGCGCCATCTATAAGAGCTTGATCGCCCGCGAGCGTCGCGGCGACTTTTTGGGCGGTACCGTGCAGGTGATTCCTCACGTCACCAATGCCATTAAGGACAAGTTCCGCCGCATCGAGGAGCAGACCGGCTCCGATGTAGTCATCACCGAGCTGGGCGGCACGATCGGCGACATCGAGTCGCAGCCGTTTGTCGAGGCCATCCGCCAGTACCGCAAGGAGGCCGGCCCCGAGAACGTCTGCTACATCCACGTGTCGCTCGTTCCCTATATCGCCGCCGCCCACGAGGTCAAGACCAAGCCCACGCAGCATTCCGTCAAGGAGCTCCGCAGCTTTGGCATCCAGCCCGATATCATCGTGCTGCGCTCCGACCACCATATCGATGACGCTATCCGCGGAAAGATCGCAAGCTTCTGCGACGTCGACACCGATTGCGTCTTTACCAACGAGGACTGCGCGAGCATTTACGATGTTCCGCAGCTGCTTGCCGAGCAGGACTTTGACCTGCGCATTTGCGAACGCCTGGGTCTGGATCCGCGTGAGCGCGACATGAGCGAGTGGAACGAGTTCCTGCGCAAACAGAATCACGCCAACCATCACGCCGACAAGGTGAAGATCGCCGTCGTGGGTAAGTACACGCAGCTGCCCGATGCGTACCTGTCGGTTATCGAGGCCCTGCACCATGCGGGCGTCTTCTACGATCGCCATGTGGACGTCCAGCTGGTCGACGGCGAGAGCCTCGACGAGCAGAATGTCTCCGAGGTTTTGGGCGACGCCTCGGGCATCCTGGTCCCCGGCGGCTTTGGCAAGCGCGCCCTGGAGGGCAAGATCCTCGCGGCCGAGTTTGCCCGTGAGCACAAGATTCCGTATCTGGGCATTTGCCTGGGTATGCAGGTGGCCGTGTGCGAGTTCGCCCGCAACGTCGTCGGCCTTGCCGGCGCCAGCTCCTCCGAGTTCGATCCGGACGGCCCGTTTAGCGTCATCGATCTGATGAGCTCGCAGGAGGACGTGACCGAGAAGGGCGGCACCATGCGCCTGGGCGCCTATCCGTGCAAGCTCGCCGCCGATACCCTTGCTCGCGAGGCATATGGCGAGGAGCTCGTCTACGAGCGTCACCGTCACCGCTTTGAGTTCAACAACGCCTTCCGTGACCAGCTCGAGGACGCCGGCTTGGTTATCTCGGGTCTGTCGCCCGACGAGCGCCTGGTCGAGATGGTCGAGCTGCCGCGCGACGTGCATCCGTGGTATGTGGCAACCCAGGCTCATCCCGAGTTCAAGAGCCGCCCGACCAACCCGCAGCCGCTGTTCCGCGAGTTCGTGCGCGCTTCGATCGGCCAGCACGAGGGTGTCGATCGCCTGCAGGTGACGCCCATGAACCTCGCTACGGACTAAGGGTGCCGGCGAACAAAGAACATACCGAAGCTACTCCCTCGTCGCTCGCCGTGGCGGCGGGGGAGTATCTCGATTACCTCGCGGTCGAGCGGGGTTTGGCGCGCAACACGATTGCGGCCTATCGTCGTGACCTGACGACGTACTGCGCCTATCTGGAGCGGGCGGGTATTGTGTCTTTTGAAGAGGTGACTCGTCAGGTCGTGGAGGGCTTTGTCGCCGACCGTCGCGATGGGGGCTGTTCCGATGCCTCGGTGGAGCGTGCGCTTGCGGCCGTGAAGGGCCTGCATGCCTTTTTGGTGCGCGATGGGGCTGTGGCCCAAAATCCAACGGCGGCGTTGCGCCTGCCTAAAAAGGCTGAGCGTTTGCCGGAGTATCTATCGGTGGAGGATGTCTCGGCGCTGCTCGATCAAGACTTTCCCGAGGGCGAGATGGGACTGCGCGACCATGCCATCTTGGAAGTGCTCTACGGATGCGGTTTGCGTGTGAGTGAGCTGGTTGGGCTCGATGTGGGCGATATCCATATTGACGATGGCTTTGTGCTCGTTCGCGGTAAGGGCTCAAAGGAACGCCTGTCCCCACTGGTGGGAAGCGCGGCGCGAGCTCTGACGCTCTATGTAACTGAGGGACGTTCTCGCTTGGCGGCCCATGCCCGCGGAACCGAGACCTCGGCGGTTTTTTTAAATAAGAACGGACGTCGCCTGTCGCGTCAGGCCGTGCATGCGATATGCGAGCGGTATGGGCGCCAGGTGGGGCTGGTGGGGCTCCATCCCCATACCTTGCGCCACTCCTTTGCCACCCACATGCTCGCGGGCGGTGCCGACCTGCGTGTGCTGCAGGAGATTTTGGGCCATGCCGATATTTCGACCACGCAGGTCTACACGCATGTCGACCGCACGCAACTGACCGAGGTCTATCTGGCGGCGCATCCGTTGGCACATCGCTAGCACCTCGCTGACCTGCATATTTATAAATATTAAAGGGGACGGGCCCCAGATTGCCGAGACGCACTTTTGCGCGCATGGGCAATGGTCTAACGCGTGATACGCGGACACTGC
>DBGFJU010000113.1:0-11601 GCA_048529485.1 Collinsella aerofaciens
CCGCCTGCGGCGGTTTATGAGCTTGTCGAGGTCAAAAGCGTTTTTCTGTTTGTCGGCTTCAGCCGTGTATTTATAATTCGGGTGCTTTTTCAGATCATACTTCGGGGAGTAGAACGGGGGCCCCAACGACTAGTCATTTAAGAACGTCCCCAACGACCACCCCAATGACTACTTAGGACCACGAAAGCGTCGTAGGTTGAGCATAAGTCAGCGAAAACGCCCCCAAGCGAGCAAGGTGACGTGAAAGAGGAGGGAAGCGTACTTTGGTACGCGACCGACGATTGAACGTCAGATTGCCGCTTAGGGGCGTTTGCAGCGTCGAGCCGTTACGCGGTTCGTAGAACCGCGTAACTTGCTAACTACATCAAGTTACAAACAGCTGCCGCGAAGGCTACGGGGTCCTCGGGGAGGATGCCCTCGACGAGCAGGGCCTGGTCGTAGAGCAGGCCGGAGTACTGCTTAATCTTGTCGGCGTCGCCCGCCTTCTGGGCAGCGACGAGCTTGGCGAAGACCGGGTGCTTGGCGTTGAGCTCGAGTACGCGCTGGCTCTTGGGCATACCGTCGGGCGTACCCTCGGGACCCTTCTGGAGCACCTTCTCCATCTCGAGCGAAAGCGGGCCCTCGGTGGTAATGCAGGCGGGGGCATCGGTCAGGCGCGCGGAGACGGCAACCTTCTCGACCTTGTCGCCGAGCGCCTCCTTCATGGCGTTAAAGAGGTCCTCGTTCTCCTTGGTGGCGTCCTCGGCCTCCTTCTTCTCGTCATCGGTCGCCAAGTCAAGATCGCCGGTGGCAACGTTCTTAAGCTCCAGGTGACGATCCTCGACCTCAGGCTCGGCACCATCGGCAACTGCCTTCTCGGCAGCCTCGCGAGCAGCGTCATCCTCGTAGACCTTAGGCATATCGGCAGCCACGTACTCACGCATGGCCTGGAAGGTGAACTCATCCACGTCCTGCGTCAGCAGCAGTACATCGTAGCCGCGGTCGAGCACGCCCTTCACGACGGGCATCTTGGCCAGACGCTCGCGCGAATCGCCGGCGGCATAGTAGATTGCCTTCTGGCCCTCGGGCATGCCCTTGGCATACTCGGCAAGGGTGATCATCTTCTGCTCCTTGGCAGACCAGAACAACAGCAGGTCGGCGAGCTCGTCGGCCTTCATGCCGTAGCTCGAGTAGATGCCGTACTTAAGACCGCGACCAAAATTCTCAAAGAACTTCTCGTATGCCTCGCGGTCGTTGTCGCGCATGTCCTCGAGATCGGCGGTAATCTTCTTCTCCACACGCTTGGCAATGGCCTTGAGCTGACGGTTCTGCTGCAGCGTCTCACGCGAAATATTGAGCGTCACGTCGGCAGAGTCCACAACTCCGCGCACAAAGTTGTAGTAGTCGGGCAGCAGGTCGTCGCACTTCTCCATAATCAGCACGTTGGAGCTGTAGAGCGCCAGGCCCTTCTCGTAGTCCTTGCTGTACAGATCGAACGGGGCGCGACCCGGCACAAACAGCAGTGCATCGTACTCAAGCGTACCCTCGGCATGGAAGCTGATAGTGCGCGCGGGATCGTCAAAGTCGTGGAACGTGGACTTATAGAACTCGTTGTAATCCTTCTGCTCAACGTCGGAGCTGCGCTTTTTCCAGATCGGCGTCATGGAGTTGATGGTCTCGAGCTCCTGATAGTCCTCGTACTCGGGCTTATAGTCGTCGCCGGCGTCCTCGGGCTTGGGCTTCTGGCGACTCTTGCTCACCATCATCTGGATCGGGTAGCGCACATAGTTGCTGTACTGCTGAATCAGGCTCTTGAGGCCCCACTCGGTCAGGAAGCGATCGTAGGTCTCGGCCTCGCCATCGGCATCGAGCTTCTCGTTCTCGCGCAGCGTCAGGATGACATCGGTACCGTGCTCAGCACGCTCGCCATCCTCGATGGTGTAGCCCTCAAGGCCGTCGGACTCCCAAACGTGGGCGGTATCCTCGCCATAAGCGCGGCTGACGACCTTCACGTGGCTGGCGACCATAAAGGCGGAGTAGAAACCCACGCCAAACTGACCGATGATGTCGACATCGGAACCCTGCTGCTCGGCGTTCTCGGTCTTAAACTCCTCGGAGCCGGAATGGGCGATGGTGCCCAGGTTGCGCTCGAGCTCCTCGGCGGTCATGCCGATACCGTTATCCGAAATAGTGATGGTGCGGGCGTCCTTATCAAAGGAAACACGGATGGCCAAGTCGCCCTGGTCGAGCTTGACACTCGGATCCTGAAGGCTCTTAAAGTTGAGCTTGTCGACGGCATCGCTCGCGTTGGAGATAAGCTCGCGCAGGAAGATTTCCTTATTGGTGTAGATGGAGTTGATCATGAGGTCGAGCAGTTTTTTGCTCTCGGTCTTAAATTGACGCATGTGCAGTCCTTTCGCGCTACCCCTGCCCGCAAAAACGGCCCGGTTGCCCGAGCCGCATCGCAGACCTGCTATGTTCAGACTTAGATTTTATAACCTATTAGCGCGCATATATACATACGGAATCGAAAAACTGTATGTTGGAATACCCGTGCGTCGATTGCCAAGGAGTGTCCCCGACTGCCGGCAGAAAAGGAACGTCCCTATCTGTCGCCCAGCAGTTTAGCCATCCAGACATGAGGCTGGCCTTCGTCTTCGTAGTCCACCGGGGCAATCTGCGTGTAGCCGGCCTTGGCATAGAGCGGCAGCACGTACTCCTGTGCATGTAACTTTATGAGCTTGGCGCCGGCATCGCGCGCAGCGGCATCGCTGGCTTCGATAATCTTGCTTGCCAGACCGCGACGGCGCATGGTGGACAGCACGGCGACGCGCCCCATAATATAGGTCTCCCCCGCTGCGACGCCTTCGTCCAAGTCGCACGCCGGCGAAACCGGAGCCTCTGAATCTGCCGCGCGCTCGAGCTCTTCGGGAAACACGCGGGAGCAACCGGCAAGCTCGCCGTCTACATAGAGCGTCACATGAATGCAGCTTTGATCCTCGTCGATAGCGTCGAACTCATTCTCGTAGCCTTGCTCGTCCATAAAAACGACGCGGCGCACCAACGCCGCGTCATCAAAGCATCCCGTCTTAAGTTGGATATCCATGGCTGCCCCTTCATTCAATGCGAACGTTAGGGACAGATTTTAGCGAAAATGGGCTCCGCGCACGCTAAACTTCGCGCGAGCCTTCGCCAGGCAATCGTAATGACCCACGTTATGGGCATCGCTCGCGATGAAACTGTACAGGTTCTGATCAAACAGACGCTGTGCCGGCTTTTTCTCGCGACCAAAGCGACCGCCGGCAATAAAGTCCGCCGAAGCCTGCAGCTTGCAGCCCATATCGACCAGACGCTCCGCCACGCTTACATCCTTTTGAACCGCACGATAGCGCTCAGGATGAGCGATGATCACCTGGTAGCCACGGCACTGCAAATCGTAAATCGTGTTCTCGTACTCTCTAAACGCATACGCATCGGCATGCGTCGAAAGCTCGAGCAGAAACTCGTTGGTCCCATCGAAATGCAAGTGCTCCGCGGCATCGATACCAAGCTCAACAAGCTTTCGATGGTTGACCTCGAAGCCCATCTGGAGCGGAAAACCGTCAGCGTTATCACGCAGCAGCTCAAAGGCATCCCACATCTTGTCGTAATCAAAATAGGGATCACGGCAGTGAGGAGTGCAAACGATTCTGGTTACACCGGCCCGCTTGGCAGCCTCGAGCATCGCCAAGCTCTCATCGAGATCGGCGGCGCCGTCGTCTACACCTGGCAAGATATGGCAATGAATGTCACGCATGGGTCAGCCTTAATCAACTAAACGTTTGCTCGGTTGGTGAAGATGCCCTTTTTTGAAGTCCCCTGATCGTCGGAGCCCTTCTTCACCTTCTTACCGTCCTTGGTGTAGTAGGAGTAGTAGTACTCGCTGGTCTCGGTCTCGCAGTAGTTCATAACGGTACCAATGAGCTTGACCTTCTCGGACTTCTTAAGCTGACCGATGGCGTTGAGCGCCTCCTCGCGCTTGGTGAAATCCTCACGCACGACAAAAAGCGCACCGTCGGTCAGACTTGCGATCTCGGCAGCATCGATGAAGGTGCCGACCGGGGGAGCATCAAAGATGACGTACTGGAACTTGGCGGACAGTGCCTTTACCAGCTTGGCAAAGCGGTGAGAGACGATGATGTCGGCAGGATTGGGAATATGCGGCTCGGCATCGAGGAAGTAGAAGTTCTTCTGACCCGTCTCGACAATCGCCTGGTCAATAGAAACCTGCTCGGAAAGGACTGCATAGAGTCCGCCGCGGGAGCGGACGCCGAGCATATCGGCAAGGGACCTGCGACGCATATCAGCCTCGACCAGCAGGACGCTCTTGCCGCTGGTGGCGATAGCCTGGGCAAGGTTGATGGAAACCGTAGACTTGCCCTCGTTGGGAATCGAGGACGTAACGGTGATGGTGCGAATGGGGTCGTCCACGCTCGCAAAGCGGATGTTGGCCAGAAGGGTCTTGGCGGCATTCTGTACAACGAGCTTATCGGTGTTCTTTGCCTTAGCCATGCCTATTTACCACCTTTCATAGCCGGAATTCGGCCAACAACGGGAATGCCCAGGAGCTCTTCTGCCTCTTCTGCACCGCGGATGCGGGTATTGAGCATGTCTGCCAAAACGACATAGGCGACTGCGATAAAGATACCGGCGAGGAACGCGACGGCAATATACAGCGTGCGCTTGGGGCCGCTGGGGGCTTCGGGGGTCTTAGCCTCGTCGATAACGTTGATGCTCTGGGCAGCGCCGACGTTCTGAGCGACCGTACTCACCGAGCTAGCTATGGCCTTTGCGACCTCAGCCGTCTCCTTGGCATCGGTGCCGGTAACCGAAAGCGTAATGACACGCGTGGTGGTCTCGGAGGAAACAGACACCTTGTAGTCATCCAGATCGGTGAGGCCCAGTTCCTTGGCGGCGCCGCTCTTAACGCTATCGCTATCCAGCAGCGTGGCGATATCGTTGGAAAGCATCTGACTCGCCGAGAGATCGTTGTAGCTCATCTGACCGCTATCGTCGGTCTTGGCGAGAATGTACATGCTCGTCGTCGCGGTATAGGTGTTGTCCATCGCAACGAAGGACACGATGCCCATGGCGATCGCGCAGACCACCGGAAGGGTGATGACCAGCTGAAGGTGCTTCTTCAGCAGCTGGAACAGTTCGAGAAGGGTCATGCAGCTTGCCTTTCATTTCCCCAGTTCGGATTGACAAAACTGTCCGTATGTTATCGCATCTTTTTACCGAGACCAAACTCTATACATAAGAAACAGGCTCTCCTGTAAAAATGTCGGAAGCAATCGTAAAATTGCACAACAACGCCGCACCCGAAAGTCAAATGCGGCGTCTGCATCAATATCTATGTTGTATCGCTATGCGAATGGCTCGTCCTGCTGTATGGGAAACGTCACCGTAATGGTGGTTCCCACGCCCAACGCGCTCGACAAATCGAGCGTGGCGTGATGATACAGGGCCGCATGCTTGACAATGGCAAGCCCCAGGCCGGTTCCGCCGCGTGCCTTGGACCTACTCTTGTCCACGCGATAGAACCGCTCAAATACCTTGCCCTGTTCTTCAGGCGCGATACCGATTCCCGTGTCGGCGACCGCGAGGAACGGATGGCCTTCGTCGTTGGTGCCGCACTGCAGCGTAACCGTACCGCCGGGCCGATTGTAGCGGATGGCGTTGCTTGCCAGATTATAGATGAGCTCGTCGATCAAGCGCGACACGCCTTCGATGACCACAGGCTTGGTCTCATGACTTATCGTCACATTCGCCTGACGGGCGACCTGTTCAAGACGCTGCCCAACCGCGTAGATGGCACGCGAGAGCTCAATAGGCTCCGTGGACCCAATGGGCACCGCCTCGCCCTCAGTTGCACGCTCGGCCTCGTCCAAGTTAGACAGCGTAAGGATGTCGTTGACGAGCGCCGCCAAGCGGCCTGCCTCACGATAGATGCGACCGCCAAAGTTGCGCAGGTCGTCCTCGCCCTCGACCATGCCGTTTGCGATGAGCTCGGCATAGCCCGAAATCGCCGTAAGCGGCGTCTTGAGCTCATGGGTGATATTCGCCGTGAACTCGCGGCGCATACGGTCGTTGTCCGTCAGCACCGCCATTTGGCGCTTGAGTTCCTGGCGCTGCGACTCGATACGCTCAAGCATGGGGACCATCTCGGCATAGGCGTGCTCATAGCTACGGCGTGGGTGGTCCAAATCCACCTCTTGCAACGGCGCGATGATGGCACGGGACTCGCGGCGCGCCATAAAAAACGAGAGTACCGCACCCGCTGCTGCGATAAGCAGCATCGGCGCCACCATCGACAGCAAAATCGCCGCAACGCCAGGCTGGGCCTGCGCCAAGCGGACAACCTGGCCGTTATCAAGGGCGACGGCGCGATACAGCATAATCTCGTCGAGCGTAGAGCTTGCGCGCTCCGCGGAACCCAAACCACTCTCAAAGGCCTCGATGACCTCGGGGCGATCGCCATGGTTGGGCAGTGTGGAAGGCGACGCCTCGTTGTCGTAGGCAACCGATCCATCCTTGTTAATCAGCGTGATGCGCAAGTCCTCGCGATCGAGGCTACGCAAGAACGGGATGGGCTCCTGCTGCTCATCGAGGGCGGCAGCAATGAGCTCGGTTTCCTGCGCCAGGTTGGCACTCGTGGCATCCGCCAAGGTGTTTTGCACAAAGAACGCACCCAGCACCGTAAACGCCACGATAACCGCCATGGCGCAGACAAAGATCGTCACAAAAACGCGGTGCGACAGCGTATGTTTTCCCTGGGGGGCGAAGACCACGGGTTACTCCTCCGATGCGGTGGCCGCGGTGTCGTCACCTTCGGCACCATCACCGGCAGAAGGCTCGGCCAAGCGGTAGCCCACGCCGCGCACGGTCTCGATGGCGCCGGCATGCTCGCCCAGTTTTTGGCGAAGCGTCTGCACGTGCACGTCAACGGTGCGCGAACCGCCGTCGAAGTCCCAGCCCCACACGCTCTGCAGCAACGACTCGCGGGTAAAGACCACGCCGGGCTTGCGCATGAGGTACTCGAGCAGGTCGAACTCGCGCAGGGTGAGCTTAAGCGGCTCGCCGGCAACGGTCACCTCGCGATGGCTGGGCGAGAGCACGATGTCGCCCACGCTGAGCACATCGCTCGCCTGCTTGACCATGCCGCCGCGACGCAGCAGTGCGCGGCAGCGGCTGGCGAGCTCCATGAGCGAAAACGGCTTAGTCAGGTAATCGTCGGCACCGCCATCGAGCGCCATCACCTTGTCGAGCTCGGTATCCTTGGCGGTAAGCATCATGATGGGCACCGTCGCCGTCAGGCGGTCGGCACGCAGGCGACGCATAATCGCCAAGCCATCGGTATCGGGCAGCATGATGTCGAGCAGGACGGCATCGGGTACCCGTCGCGCCACGGCAGCCTTAAACTCACCGTCGCACGAAAAGCCCTCGGCCTCGATTCCCTGCTTGCGCAACGCATAGACCGTCAAATCCCTGATGTTGTCATCGTCCTCGACGTAATAGATCATGTTGAACCCCTTTGCGGCCGGCATGACCGCATCTTAACCCTAAAGGTACCTTTACTAGATGGTATCAGCCAAAACGGCCCGTCAAATAATCCGCCGTGCGCGGATCGGTCGGATTCTTGAAGAGTTGCGCGGTGGGCGCGTGCTCCACCAGCTCACCCAGCAAAAAGAATGCGACCGAATCGGAGATACGCGCCGCCTGCTGCATATTGTGCGTAACGACCACGAGCGTGCAGGTCTCCTTGAGCTCGCAGGCAAGCTGCTCCACCACCAGCGTCGAAACGGGGTCGAGTGCCGAGGTCGGCTCGTCCATCAGCAGAATGTCGGGCTGCACGGCAAGTGCGCGGGCGATGCACAGGCGCTGCTGCTGGCCGCCCGAAAGACCCAGACCCGACTCTTTGAGCTTGTCCTTGACCTCATCCCATAGCGCAGCGCGACGAAGGGAGTCCTCGACCAGCTCATCCAGCGCAGCGCGATCGCGCACACCCATACCGCGCGGACCATACGCGACGTTGTCGTAGATGCTCATGGGAAACGGGTTGGGGCGCTGGAACACCATGCCCACGCGCTGGCGAAGGCGGCAGATGTCGTAATCGCCCAGGATATCTTGACCATCGAGCGCAATCTTGCCCTCGATGCGGCAATCCTTGATGCCGTCGTTCATGCGGTTAAAGCAGCGCAGCAACGTGGACTTTCCGCAGCCCGAAGGCCCGATGAACGAGGTGATCTGCTTGTCGCGGATCTTGATATTCACGTCCTTGAGCGCATGATGGTCGCCATAGAACAGGTCGAGGCCCTCGACGTCGATGCGCGTCGGCGAGGCGGCAAGATCCTCTGCCGTGGGGCGAGTCGCATCCCCAACCTCGCGCTCGTGCGCGGCCTCGGCCTGCGCTTTCATGAGTTCTTCAAGCTCCGTGGGCTCCACAGCCGCAGCAGCCGTCATACCGCATACCTCCACATCGATATCAATTCAGCAGTATCGATAGTAGAAATCGCGGCTCATATGTACGTGAGCGCATTGTCAAGTGTTTGTAAGGGCACGCTGGCTATGCGGCGGGCAGCTCGATGGTGAATATCGTGTGTTCGGGCGTCGATTCACATGCAACGGTACCGCCGTGTGCCGCGATGATCTCCTTGGCAATAGCAAGGCCCAGACCGGCACCACCGCGATTGGTCGCACGCGCCGCATCCAGGCGATAGAACTTCTCAAAGATCACCTTGAGCTTAGCCGCAGGGATAGGATCGCCCTGATTGATAAAGCGCACGCGCACGCCGCCATCGTCTTGGCGCCCGGCCTCAATCGTGATAGTCGAGCCCTCATAGCTATAGGCGACGGCGTTTTTCATGATGTTGTTGAACACGCGAGCCATTTTGTCGCCATCCACGAGCACCGTCAGGTCCTTGCGAATATCAACTTGGACTTCCTTATGCTGCTCGTTGAGGATGGGATAGAACTCGTCAGCCACCTGAGCCAGCAGCAACCCCAGATCAACATAGCCGCGCGTGAGCACGATATCGTGGAAGTCAAAGCGCGTGATATCGAAGAACTCTTCGATGAGCGTATCGAGCCGGTGCGCCTTGTCGAGCGCCACGCCCGTAAAGTGCGCACGTTGCTCAACCGGCAGCTCGGGAGCCTCTTGCAGCAGCGAAAGATAGCCCACCACACTGGCAAGCGGGGTGCGTAGGTCATGTGCCAAGTACGTGACCAAATCGTCCTTGCGATGCGACTCGTCACGCAGAGCTTGCTGCACCTTGCGCTCACGGTCACGCACGCGGTTAAGGGCGCCCTCGACCTCCAAGAAGTCGCCGTCGATGTTATCCCAGGTGTCGGGGTGATCGATCAGGCGATCTTGAATACGAGCGGCCAGCACACAATCGGCATGCTGCTCGCCCTGCTCGTAGCCCTGGTAGTACAGGGCGCGACCACACAAGAACAGCACGCACGCGGCAAGCGCCAGCACAAAGCCAAGCATGTTGAATACAAAGCCGGCATCGAACAGCACCGGCCCTTCGATGCCGCCGAGCGCCATGGCGCCAATCGCCAACGTCATGGCCCACGCGGCGCCGCCAATCACCACGCAGCGGCACACGATCTCAAATCGATCGATCAGCAAAAAGCCGACAAGCAGCACCGCCAAGATTCCGACGATGTTGTCGATGCCAATCAGCAGCAGGCTCAGCAAAAAGAGCAGCACCGTTGCAAGCGCGCGGTTGTCGACGACCGACCTCACGTATTCAAAGAGCCGATCGGGCACCTCGAACGCTTGCCTATCGTCTTTTGTCATATCAAGATCCTCACAAGCGAAAAGCGTTATTCGATGATGTAGCCGACGCCCCAGACGTTTTTGATAAAGCGTGGCTTTTGTGCGTCGTCGCCGATCTTTTCGCGCAAGTGGCGAATATGCACCATCACCGTATTGTTGGAGCCGGGCATAAAGTCCTCGTTCCACACCGCGCGGAACAGGTCCTCCACGGCCACCACGCTGCCGCGATGCTCAACCAGATACAGCAAGATTGAATACTCGGTGGGCGTGAGGCGAACCGGTGAACCGTCCACTGTCACGGAACGAGCATCGCGGTTGATCTCCAAGCCGTCGAGCTGAATGGTCGGCGACTCGGCCGCCTGTGCACGGCTACCGTAGCTGGTGTAGCGGCGAAGCTGAGCGTGCACGCGCGCGATGAGCTCCAGCGGACGGAACGGCTTAACCACGTAATCGTCCGCGCCAAGCGAAAGGCCCCCGATCTTGTCTTGCTGGGCATCGCGCGCCGTCAGCATGATCACGGGATAGGTATGGCTGGAACGGATCGTACGCAGCAGCTCAAACCCATCGATATCGGGCAGCATGACATCAAGCAGCGCCAGATCGAACTCCTGCTCCAAAATCGCCTTGGCAGCATCGGCCCCGCTATAGGCAATCTGGACATCAAAGCCCTCTTTTGTAAGGTAGATGCCAACCAAGTCGGCGATGGCCTTCTCGTCATCAACTACCAAAATGCGCTCGTTCATGCGTGCTCCTCTCGCGCTCCATTATGCCTGAGGCGACGCACGCCACACACAACAAGCGTGGGTGATTAAGTCGGCCTTAAGCACCCTTGTGCCCGTTCGGGTGCGGATGTGGGCCAAGCGCGCACGCGATGATCGCCGACGCCGGCAAACGATATACTCTAGTTTCAGAAGAGACCATCCCGTCGAAAGCGAAATCTGTGAAGTCCCTCACCTCTTTTGCAAAGCGCTCAGCCCAGCTTGCCGCCGGCTTTGTCTGCGCTATCGCCCTTGCCGCCGGCGTGCCCACCGTCGCCGGCGCCCAAGTGCTCACGACCGACAATGTTTGCGGCAAAACCGCCGATGTGCGCGGTATCACGGCCGAAAACCTGCCCGATATCGATGCGACCAATGCCCTCGTCATGGGCAAAGACGGCACCGTCTACTATGCCCGCGGCGCCGATGAGCAGGTCAAGATTGCCTCGATCACCAAGGTCATGACCGCAATCCTAACCGTCGAGAATTGCAAGATGGACGAGAAGGTCACGGTGAGCAACGCCGCAGCCACCGTGGGTAATTCGACCGCCGGCTTGCTCGAAGGCGACGAGCTTACCGTGGAGCAGGCACTACGCGGTCTGATGATTCCCTCGGGCAACGACGCCGCCATCGTGCTCGCCGAATATGTGGGCAAGAAGATCGACCCCAAGACCAAAGACGCCGAGGCCACATTTGTGAAGGCCATGAACGAGCGCGCTAAGAAGCTCGGCTGCACCGGTACGCTTTTTGAAAACCCGCATGGTCTGGACTTTGATGAGTGGGCTGGCAATATGCACTCAACCGCACACGACGTAGCGCTGATGATGCAGGAGGCCATGAAAAACGACACGATCCGCGAGGTCGTAGCGAGCGAGGATTCCTGGATCGAGGTCACGGGCGCCGACGGCACCGACCATTCGCATTCCATGGACACGCATAACTATTTGCTGGGCCAAGATGGCAACATCGGCGGCAAGACCGGCACCACCGACGACGCGGGCTATTGCTTTACGAGCGCCTACAACCGCGACGGCGACGAGATCT